>JAITRV010000280.1 GCA_031288215.1 Spirochaetaceae bacterium
ACCCTGCACCGTGCCGTCCTCCCCGAACGGGCCGTGCAGTATGGGGAAGATCACGTCGACCGTCCCCTCGTTATCGCGGCCGGCCAGACCGGAGATAAGCCCCCGGCTTTGCGGCGTCAGCGCTACCGCCCTGCTGTCCTGGTTCAGGCGTATGTTTTTGGGGTCGTCGGCGTTCAGGAGGAACCTGGTCTCGTCGTTCAAAAGCCAGCGGCCGGATTTGTCGATCCCGATCAGCACCGGCTCAAATTTCCCCCGGTCCAGGGCCTCGTACACGTTCTTTGCCGATTGCAAAGACACCTCGTGTTCCGCCGACTTCCCGCCGAACAGGATGCCCACCCTGATTTTCTTGTTCATGCAGTCCCTCCTGACGCGGGTTTCCCCCGGCCCGTGTTTTTCAGTTTAGTATAAACTAATTGGGAAAAAATTTCTATGCGTTTACCGGTCACCGAGATGCCACGAATTCCGCGGGAACCGGAAGGGCGGTTTATGTTTATATCAATGACTCGCCCAAGGTGCGGAACACCGCCGCCGGGCGGGGGTAAACCTGGACAGCCGCGTCTCCGGCAGAGCGGGCGGCTGGGAATAAGGCCCATGAACAGCAGTTATCAATCAATGGGAAGATAACTTTGCTACTTGTTAATTGTTA
Organism: Spirochaetaceae bacterium; assembly: GCA_031288215.1. Classification (GTDB taxonomy): domain Bacteria; phylum Spirochaetota; class Spirochaetia; order Treponematales; family Breznakiellaceae; genus JAIRMO01. The sequence continues at coordinate 647 of JAITRV010000280.1, forward strand.
CTTGTTAATTGTGTTGCCGTACCAGCGCCGTCTCCAGACGCCGCTCCCTGATCTCCTCGATGTGGATGTGCAGGTCGCCGCTGTCCACGTCCACCCGGAGGCCGTCTTCGGGAATCTCCCCCAGCAGGCTGAACACGTAGCCGCCGAAGGTGTCGTAATCGTCCACCGGGAGTTTCAGTTTGAGGGCCCTGGCGACTTTGTCCAGGGGCGCCTTGCCGTTGATGCGCCATTCGCCGTTTTCCAGTTTTTCTATCGGGGGATGAACGGAAACGCCGTCGTCAAAGTCGCCGACAATGGCTTCCAGCAGATCGTTGATGGTTATGATGCCGCTCATGCCGCCGTATTCGTCCAGAACCACGGCAAAATGATTGCGGCCCCTCTTCATGTTTTTAAATACCACGTCCGTCTTCGCCGTCTCCGGGACAAAGTTGGGGGGATGAACCGCGCGGGCCATTACGGTTTCGCGGTCCCTCTCTTTAAGGCGGAAGTAGTCTTTGGCGCTCAGCACGCCCCTGATGTCGTCGGCGGTTTCCCCGGTTATGGGGTAAAAACTGTGACGGGCATCGGTGATGATCTTTTCCCATTCGGCGTCTCCGTCCTTAAGCTGAAGCATGACCACGCCGGTCCGGTGGGTCATCACCTCGCCCGCGGTACGGTTGTCAAACTCGAATACGTTGTGGATGATCTCCTGTTCGCCGGCGTTGATAGTGCCCTTTTCGCTGCCCGCGTCAATCATCATCCGGATCTCCTCCTCGGTAATCGTTTCTTCTTCCACGTTGGGATCGATTCTGAAGAGCAGGAGGAGCGCGTTGGTCGACCTCGTGAGGAACCATACCACCGGGGAGAAAATTTTGGAGGCGGCGAAGATGATCCCGGCCATAGAGAAGGCCAGCTTTTCAGCCTTTTTCATGGCGATACGTTTGGGGACCAGTTCTCCCAGCACCAGGGTAAAGAACGAGAGGATAACGGTGATTACCACGACCGAAACCGTCCGCTGAGTGGCCGGGGAAACGGGGAGTCCTGTTTTCGCGAACACCAGCATCAGTCTTTCGGCAAAGTTGTCCGCGGCAAAGGCGCTTCCCAAAAAACCCGCCAGGGTGATACCCACCTGAATGGTAGCCAAAAACCGGGCCGGCTGTTTGGTAAGGGCGAGCAGCTTCTTCGCGCGCCTGTCGCCCCCGGCGGCCATAAGTTCCAGCTTGGCGTCGCTGACGGAGATCAGCGCGATCTCCGCCGAGGCAAAAAAGGCGTTGAACAGTATCAGTATAAACTGCAGGAGGAGCTGTCTTACCATGCGGTTATGTTTGTTTCGCTATTCACCGGGCCTCACCATTCGCCGTAACCGGCAATCACGTCCCTGAAAAAATAGGCGCTGTCTTTCGGAGTCCGTTTCTGGGTGACATAGTCAACATGGACAATGCCGAAGCGCTCGGTGTACCCGTAGCTCCACTCAAAGTTGTCCATGAAACTCCAGGCAAAATAGCCCTTCAGTTTTACCCCCTGCCGGATAAGGTCCCGGCATACTTCGAGGTGTTCGCGGATGTACTTTATCCGCCCAATGTCGTGGACCCGGCCCCGCGCGTCAACAATATCCGGCGAAGCGTAGCCGTTTTCGGTGATGTAAATGGGAAGATCCCCGGCGATACTCGAAACCCAGAGCAGGAGCCGCGCAAGCCCGCCGGGAGTCGTGGGCCAGCCCATATTGCTCGTATTCTGCCATGACGGTTTGGAAACGTATTTAAAGTCCGCGGCGGGATCGTAGGCGACCGGGTTTTCGTTGTAGTAATTTATGCCGATAAAATCGATCTTCTGCCGGATAATGTCCATATCCCCGTCCTGAACGGGAACCGGAAGCTTGAGTTCCCCGACTATCCCGGGGTATCCGTTACCCAGTACGGGCAGCATGAAGACCTCGGTCTCCAGCGCGCGGGCGATCAGGGCCGCTTTTTTGTCGGCCTCGTTTGCCGTGGCCGGGCGGGGGGTCATGGGATTCCAGGTGATCCCGATGGGCGCCTTGAGGCCCGTTTCCCGGTAAGCCTTTACCGCAAGCCCGTGGGCCAGATTCACATGGTGGGCCGCCCGGATCGCCTTGCCGATATCCTTAACCCCCGGGGCGTGTTCCCCGAAGTAATACCCCAGGTAGGCCACGCAGAGCGGCTCGTTTATGGTGATCCACTGATCCACCGTATCGCCGAATTCGGCAAAGCAAACTTTGGCGAATTCCGCGAAAGCCTCCGCGGTATGGCGTTCGGGCCAGCCGCCCTTATCCTCCAGGGACTGGGGCAGGTCCCAGTGATAGATGGTAGCCATGGCTTTAATGCCGTGATCGTGCAGTTCCTTAATCAGGTTTTTGTAATAGGCCACCCCCTCCGCGTTTACTTGGCCGTCGTCGCCGCCCGGAATGATCCGGGGCCAGGCAACGGAAAAGCGGTAGCATTTGAAACCCAATTCCGCCATCAGCGCGATATCCTCTTTGTAGCGGTGGTACTGATCGCAGGCGACTTCCCCGTTTTCCCCGCCGTATACCGCGCCGGGCTTCCGGGAAAAAGTATCCCAAATACAGTCGCTCCGGCCTCCCTCATGGCAGGCGCCTTCGACCTGATAACTGGCGGTCGCCGTTCCCCAGAGAAAATCGGGGGGAAATTCCA
>JAITRV010000158.1 GCA_031288215.1 Spirochaetaceae bacterium
CAGGGCAGCCTCCGAAAGACTTCCCCCATACAATACGGCAAGGGCATTCATATAATAGGATTATCGGCAGATTCTCATACGGGGTTAAATCAAGGGTTTTCCGCAATGCTGCTAAAAAAGCGGTAGATACTACCTGGGAAAATTACATAGTAAACCAATAGGAATTTATAATAATTTTCTAAGGGCTCATTATAGACAGTCAACTGGCCGGAAAGGAACACGCTGGCTTATCCTATCAAATGGGGACATTTCTACTGAACGGCGACATTTTTTTTCTAACCGGCTTGCATAAAATCTTATTTCCATATAAAAATAGGAACTTAGGGCTGTTCTTCGGGAACCATGAAGGGGCCCTTGAGATATGGTTTTTATCCCGTAAGAGTCGTCATTAATATTCGTGTTAATGTCCGATTAACGTAAGCGGCGATACGTCCGCTTTGAGAGGAGTCGTCATGGGTGAACATGAAGAAGGGGGCGACCAGCGGGTCCCCCAGGGACTTTACAGACCGGAATACGAGCATGATTCCTGTGGAATCGGCTTTGTGGCGGATATCAAGGGCCGTCCTTCCCATGATATTTTACAACGGGGCCTGGAGGTCCTGGAACGGATGGAACACCGGGGGGCGGAAAGCGCCGACAATAAAACCGGGGACGGTTCCGGCGTCCTTTTGCAGATTCCCCATGATTACTATAAAAAACTCATTCCCGGCCTTCCCGATCCGCTCTCCTATGGAACCGGGCTGGCCTTTCTTCCCGGCTTAGGGGATAAGAAGAACGACGCCCTTCGGGAACGCTGCAAGGACCTGATTAAAGAGACCGCCGCCGCTTCGGGGCTGGCCGTTTTTGCCTGGCGGGATGTGCCCACCCAAAACGGCGGGATCGGCGCCATCGCCGCCTCCCTGGAACCCCTGGTGTCCCAGGTGGTCCTCGTGCCAAACGAGCCGCCGGACGCCTCGTCCCCCGCCGCGACCGCTTCGTCGGAGACGGAGGTCTCGGACCTGGAATTCCGGCTCTACCTTTTCAGGAAGAAGTTGGAAAAGGTCCTCCAAAACGACAAGGCCCTGCAATCCTCCCGGTGGGAATGTTATTTCCCTTCCCTTTCGAGCAGGACCGTGGTATACAAGGGGATGCTCATGCCCAACCAGCTTCGGGACTATTACCCGGAACTGGGGGACGAGGATATGAAAACCGCGGTGGCCCTGGTCCATTCCCGGTTTTCCACCAATACCTTCCCCAACTGGCCCCTGGCCCAGCCCTTCCGCATGGTGGCCCACAACGGCGAAATCAACACCATCCGGGGCAACCGCTTCTGGATGGAAGCCCGGGAGGCCATCTTCTCCCACCCCCGGTTCGGCGCGGACCTCAAGGAACTGTTCCCCATCATCGAACCGGGCCGTAGCGATTCCGCCAGCTTTGACAATATGCTGGAACTCCTGGTCATGTCCGGCCGCAGCCTTCCCCATGCCCTGATGATGCTGATCCCCGAGGCCTGGAACAACCGGAACCCCATCCCCGAGGACCTCAAGGCCTTCTACGAATACCACGCCTGTTTGATGGAACCTTGGGACGGCCCGGCCTCCATGGTGTTCTGCGACGGCCGCTATGTGGGGGGCACCCTTGACCGGAACGGGCTGCGGCCCTCCCGGTATACCGTGACCAAGGACGGCCTCATCGTCATGGCCTCAGAAACCGGGGTTCAGGACTTTGACGCTTCCGAGGTGGCTTACAAGGGCCGGCTTCTGCCGGGAAAGCTCCTCCTGGTGGACCTTGCCGAAGGCCGGATCATCCCCGATACCGAAGCCAAGCTGAAGGTCCGGCAGACCAAGCCCTATGCGGCCTGGGTGGCGAAACAGCTCATCACCCTGGATCAGGACTACGACGACGGTCCAGGGGGGGCTTCACCCGAGGACCCCCTCTTCACCGGCGACCGGGCGGTGCTGTTCATGGAGCGGGCGGCGGGGTATACCCGGGAGGACCAGGAACGGCTCCTCCTCCCCATGGCCGAAACCGGCCAGGAACCCACCAGTTCCATGGGTACCGATACCCCCCTGGCGATCTTTTCCGACAAAAGCCAGCGGGTGTACGCCTACTTCAAGCAGGTTTTTGCCCAGGTTACCAACCCCCCCATCGACTCCATCCGGGAGGACCTGGTGATGACCCTGACCAGCTTTATCGGCCCCCAGGGGAACCTTCTGGAGGAGTCCGAAACCCACTGCCGCCGGATCAAGGTCCTCAACCCCATCCTGACGGCGGAGGACCTTGAGCGGCTCAAGGCCCTGAACCCCCGGGATTTCCCCCACCGTGTGCTGGACGCCACTTTCTATGTGCCCCTGGAACAGCTGGATGGCAGGGGAGGCGCCGGAGGAGGGACCGGGAATTCCTCCCTGGAGATAGCCCTGGACCGGCTGGTGGCGGAGGCGGTAAAGGCCGCCCAGGAGGGGATCGCCCTGCTCATTCTCTCCGACCGGGCCAGCCTCTCCCCGGAATCGGGGCGCTGCGCCATTCCGGCCCTCCTCTCAGGCGGCGCGGTTCACCACGGACTTATCAAGGCGGGGCTCAGGATGAAGCTCTCGATTATCGTCGAATCCGCGGAACCCCGGGAACTCATGCACTTCGCCTTGCTCTTCGGGTACGGCGCGGACCTGGTGGTTCCCTACGGCGCCCTGGCGGCCCTGGCGGCGATTTACCGCAAGCGGGAGAAGGAGGGGGCGGAACAGAAGGGCGGTTATATTTATGGAAAGAAACAGTATCTCAAGGGTCTCCAGAAGGCCATGCTCAAGGTCATGTCCAAGATGGGAACCAGCACCCTCCGTTCCTACCGGGGGGCGGAGGTCTTTGAGGCTATCGGCCTGGGACCGGAGGTGATCGAAAAATGCTTCCGGGGGACCGGAAGCCGCATCGGGGGGGCGTCCTTCGCGGAACTGGAGGCGGAGGCCATCGCCCACTACCGCGCCGCCCGGTCCGCCCACGGCAGAATGGCGGAGCCTCCCGGCCCGGCGGATTATCTCCTGGCCGGGGACGGCCAGTACCGTTGGCGGAAGAAGGGGGAAAAGCACGCCTGGAACCCCGAAACTATCTCCCTCCTCCAATGGGCCACCCGTACCGGGGATTACGGCAAATTCAAGGAATTCTCCGCCGCCGCGGATGCCCTGAACCGGAGTCCCCATGTGATCCGGGGCCTCCTGGACTTCGTCCAACCGGCCGGAGGGAGTATCCCCGGGGGAAGTATTCCCCTCGACGAGGTGGAAGGCGTGGAGGCCATCATGAAGCGCTTCACCACCGGGGCCATGTCCTTCGGCTCCATCTCCCGGGATGCCCACGAGACCATCGCCGCGGCGATGAACTCCATCAAGGGCCGGTCCAACTCCGGGGAAGGGGGCGAGAATCCCGAACGCTTCGCGGTGCGCTCCGACGGGGTATGGACCCGGAGCGCCATCAAACAGGTGGCATCGGGCCGCTTTGGGGTTACCAGCGAATACCTGGCCAACGCCGAGGAGATCCAGATTAAGATAGCCCAGGGGGCCAAGCCTGGCGAGGGGGGGCAGCTTCCGGGGCATAAGGTGGATGTTCAGATCGCCCGAACCCGGCATTCCACCCCGGGGGTTACCCTGATCAGCCCCCCGCCCCATCACGACATCTATTCCATCGAGGACCTCGCGGAACTCATCTTCGATCTGAAGAACGCCAACCCCGCCGCCCGGATCAGCGTCAAGCTGGTTGCCGAAACCGGGGTGGGAACCATCGCCGCGGGGGTCGCCAAGGCCCATGCGGACAATATCCTCATCTCCGGCTACGACGGCGGTACCGGGGCCAGCCCCCAGTCGAGCATCCGCCATGCGGGGCTTCCCTGGGAACTGGGGCTCTCGGAGACCCACCAGGTGCTGGTGCGCAACGGCTTGCGGGGCAGGGTACGGCTTATGACCGACGGCCAGCTCAAGACCGGCAGGGACATCGTCATCGCGGGGATGCTGGGGGCGGAGGAATTCGGCTTCGGCACCTCTACCCTCATCGTCCTGGGCTGCGTGATGATGCGCAAATGCCACGAGAACACCTGCCCCATGGGGGTCGCCACCCAGGACCCGGAATTGCGCCGGCGCTTCTGTGGGAAGCCTGAGCACCTCATCAACTTTTTCCGTTTCCTTGCCCAGGAAACCCGGGAAATCATGGCCTCCCTGGGGATTCGGCGCTTTGACGACCTGGTGGGACGGACGGACTTCCTGGTACAGCGAAAGAGCGGAAAGGCCAAATCCGCCGCCGTCGACCTGGGGGACCTGCTTCACCGGGAGGAGGGGCCCGGCTTTATTCCCGGGGGTACGGCGATCCGCTGTGTCCAGGATCAGATCCACCGCGTTGACCGGGTCCTGGACCGGGAACTTATCGAGAAATGCTTTGCCGCCCTGGACCGGAAGATCCCCAGTTCCCTGCAATTAAAGGTCCGCAATACCGACCGGGCCGTGGGGGCCATGCTCTCCTACGAGGTGTCCCGCCGTTTCGGCGGCCAGGGGCTGCCGGAGAATTTTGTTACCGTGGACTTCGCCGGCTCCGCGGGGCAGAGCTTCGGGGCCTTCCTGGCCAAGGGGATCACCTTCCGCCTCTGGGGGGATTCCAACGACTACCTGGGCAAGGGCCTCTCCGGGGGCCGCATCGTGGTGGCCCCCCCGCCGGCTTCGGCCTTCAAGAGCAACGAAAACATCATCGTGGGCAATACGGTCCTCTACGGGGCCACCTCCGGGGAACTCTATGTGGCGGGGGTTGCGGGGGAACGGTTCTGTGTGCGCAACTCCGGGGCCCAGGCGGTGGTGGAAGGCACCGGGGACCACTGCGCCGAGTACATGACCGGAGGCGCCCTGGTGGTGCTGGGGCCGGTGGGCAGGAACTTTGCCGCGGGTATGTCCGGGGGCATTGCCTACGTGCTGAACCGGGACGGCAATTTTGAATTCTTCCTCAACAAGGGCATGGTGGAATTATCGGGGCTCGAAAACGAGGAGGACGAACACTTCGTCAAGGATATGATCCGCAAGCATGTATACTGGACCGGTTCCGCCTACGGCGCCTCTATCCTGGAAGGCTGGGAGGAATTCCGTTCCCAATTTATCAAGGTCCTGCCGGTGGAATACAAACGGGCCCTTCAACAGATGAAGCTCGCCGAATTGGACCGTAAGCTCTACGATATCCGGGAACGGGAAGAGCTGGAAGTACGGAGTTGACGAAGAAGATCGCAGGGAGGAGTGAGGACTTGAAGAGAAGCGAGGTATATCATGGGTGATCCGAGAGGTTTTTTAAAGATCCGGCGAAAGCAGTCCGGCTATAGGCCGGTGGAGGAACGGATCAACGATTATAGTGAAGTGGAAATCAGCCTTTCCGATGACGAGCGCCGTTCCCAGGCTGCCCGGTGTATGGAGTGCGGCGTCCCCTTCTGCCATTGGGCCTGCCCGGTGGCCAATGTGATGCCCGAATGGCAGGACCGCCTCTACCGGGGGGACTGGGCCGGCGCCTGGGCTCTCCTGGAGGACTGCAACCCCTTCCCGGAATTTACCGGCCGGGTCTGTCCCGCCCTCTGTGAAGCCTCCTGTGTGCTGGGGGCCAACGACGAGCCCGTCACGATCCGGCAAAACGAACTTTCGGTAATCGAAAAGGCCTTTGAATTGGGCCTGGTAATCCCCCGGCCCCCGGTAAAGCGCAACGGCAAGAAGGTAGCCATTGTTGGGGCCGGTCCCGCGGGGCTTTCCGCCGCGTACTACCTCAACCGGGCGGGCTTCTCCGTTACCCTCTACGAGGGGGACCGGAAGCCGGGAGGCTACCTCCGCTACGGTATTCCGGACTTCAAACTGGACAAGAGCTTTATCGACCGCCGGGTGGATATCCTGCGGGCCGAGGGGGTGGATTTCAGAACCAATACCCGGATTGGGTCCGCCCGCTACGGCTTCGGTACCCTCGGCGCCGATGCGGACCTGATAGAGGCCAAGGAACTGGAGGCCGCCTACGATCTGGTCCTCCTCACCATCGGGGCCCGGGAGCCCCGGGACATGGACGCCCCGGGCCGGGAGCTGTCGGGGATCGTGCAGGCCCTGGACTACCTTTCCCTTCAGAACCGGAACCTGGCGGGGGAAACCGGGGAGGACATCGCTCCCCTCACGGCCTTCGGTAAACGGGTCCTGGTCATCGGCGGGGGCGATACCGGCGCGGACTGCGTGGGCACCGCCAACCGTCAGGGGGCCCTGCGCCTTACCCAGATCGAGGTGTTGCCCCGGCCCCCGGAGCACCGGAGCCCGGCGGAACCCTGGCCCCTCTGGCCCCGGGTGCTGAAGACCTCCAGTTCCCACCTGGAAGGGGGGGAACGGCTCTGGTCGGTCAACACCAAGGCCTTCATAGGCCGGGACGGCAAGGTAGAGGCCGTCCGGGCTTGCAGGGTGGAATGGACCATAGCGGAAGGCCGGCAGCGTATGACCGAGGTAAGCGGATCGGACTTCGAGATCGGCGCGGACCTGGTACTCCTGGCTATGGGCTTTACCCATGTGGTCCAGGAGGGTCTGGTGGCCTCCTTCGGCCTGGAGACCGACGAGCGGGGAAACATCCGTACCCGGGGCAGCTTCCACACCTCCAACCCCAAGGTCTGGGCCGCCGGGGACGCCCGTAACGGGGCGAGCCTCGTGGTTCGGGCCATCGCCGACGGCCGGGCCGCCGCGGAGGCGATGATAGCGGCCCTCTAGCGCAGGCCGGGGATACCCCCCACTGTCAACAAGTTAACAGAAAGGAAAGATCCCGTCCAATCAACAGTTTGATTGGTGATTGTGATGGAAATGAGGTTTTTTTAGGTATTCCTTTCTGGGTATCTTACTGCCCGGCCGCATCGGAACTATCCGCCCTTTTATCTCTTAGAAAAAGTCAACTAGGAAACAAGCTTTTTCTTTGTCTTTTTTCTCGGCAACGCCGATTTTTGCTTGCTTGTGGGCCCTTCCTCTTTCCCTGTCCAGGGGCCGTTCATCTCCCTTTTCTCGGCAATGTTCTAAAATTATTGTATTAAGCACACTCTCCCAAAGAACCATATATTTATGGGAACATGCCGGATTATTGCAGGCATACCGCTTTTTACCGTTTGAAGTACCATAGGAGCGGGCATCTTCACTTCCGCAAAACGGCCATTTTAACGCTACCGCTACCATAAACTTCCCCCTCATTAAGTTTTCGGTATAGTATATCCGTATTTATAATAATAAGTCTAGAACATTACCTATCCGGTATCGGTGCTGGCGGACCGTGAATGGGGAGCAGACGGTGAGTGACCGGTACTATATCAGCAATGCGGATATGGATGCGCAAGAGTGTTGCCGGTATCTGCGGGGTCATTGGTCGATAGAGAATCAGTTGCATTGGCGTCTTGACGTGGTATTCCGGGAAGATGCGGCACGGGTGACCTGCGGGCATGTGCCTGAGAATCTCAACATAATGCGGAAGATGGCTTTGAGCTTGCTTCGGGCAACGCCGGAACCCCGGGCATCAGGGAAGGAACGGAAGATGACTGGACCCAAGAGACGGTTCACCGCTGCCATGAACCCGGGCTATATGCTTACTGTCCTTTTCGGAAAGTAAATGCAGGAGCCCTGGCGTATCCTCCCGATGTTATGCTCAAGATAATCTTCTATTGTTATTCCCGGGGAATTATCACCAGCCGGCCCATAGAATATGCCTGCAAAACTAGGCACTGTTAGCAAAGGGGAATTTTAAGCCTCTTTGGGATTTAATTCCCTGCCTTTCAAGGCAAAAACCTTGGGATACAGGGGATTTATTACCCCGAAACACAAAGATCACAGGAAG
>JAITRV010000285.1 GCA_031288215.1 Spirochaetaceae bacterium
CACGGGGCCTGAAACCTTATCCCCAGCGGCGGCCTCTGCCGGGCCCCACGCCCGGTCGCCTGCTCACCGCGACGCCCTACGGGCGCCGTTGTTCTGGCGGGGAACACATGGGGGGGACCCTTGGGGGGCCCCGTGTGTTCCCAGCCGCCAGGACCCCCCCCTCAGCTATCTCCCGTTCCCCCCCATGCCGGCCCGTGCCGGGAGGACCAGGCAGCGGGGTATCCTCCGGCCTGGCTTTGAAAAAAACGCGAAAAATACTTGACAGGATTTTCGATTCCTGATAGAGTAACATTATCCGCACGAAGCGATGAGGGCCGCGGGCCTTCGGGTCGTCCGAAGAATGGATGGCCGCGTGAAACCGACATGTTATTCCAAACAGAGCGTTACCCTGAAGGGTCGCCGGGGCGTATTCCGGTGGGAGACGAACTCCTCAAAATCATGTTTCTTGTTGTTACAGGAGGATCGTATGAGAACGTTGTGTACCCTTGGGACCGCCCTGCTCGTGGCCGGCCGTCTTTTTGCCCATGAATTCTTTGTTATCCCCAATGAGGTAAAGGAATACCATTCAGGAGAAACGGTGCAGATCAACGCCCTTTCTACCCACTATTTCACCGTGGGGGAGGAATTGGAACCGGTCGAGGTGAACGAGGTTTATATCGTCAAAAACGGCGCCAAAACCGGGGCGAACCTGCCCCTCAAGGCGAATCCCGACCGGCTTCAGTATGAAACCAGTTACCGCCTGACCGACAACACGCCGGCCATCGTGGTGGGGAACCGCATCGGGGGCTTTTACTGCCTCTTTACCGACGGGAGCTACGCCGACGGGACCAGGGCCCAGGTTGAGGCCGCCAATCCCGGAAAGGCCGTGGGGACCGCCCGGTACTTTGCGAAATATTCCAAGTATTACCTGAACCCGAGCCCCCAGGATACGAGCTTCAGCAGGCCCCTGGGGCATTCCCTGGAGATCATTCCCCTGGATAATCCGGCCCAGTACCGCAAGGGGTCCCGTCCGAGGTTCCGGGTCCTGTACAACGGGCAGCCCCTGGCCAACGCGCAGATCAGCGCCACCTGGGATTATTTCAACTACAAGACCCAGAACGCCTTCGATCAAACCGAGACCACCGATGCCAAGGGGGAAGTCCGGTTCCGCTTCCGGGAGAGCGGCATCTGGCTCGTCCGGATCAGCGATACCCGGAAGTCCGGCCAGAGCGGTACCGACGAAGATAATATCGCCGCCATTGCGGCATTTACCGTAAAATGAGACGGATCGCGGCCCCCCTGGTTCTGGCGGCCCTCCTTTTCCCCGGAGGCCTTTTCGGCCACGGGGTTGAGGTGTCCGACATCAGCGGCGCCGGGGCGGTGACGGTACACTTCACGTACAGTACCGGGGAAGGGATGGCTTATGCCCAAATCCGGCTCTTTGCCCCTTCCCGTCCCGAAACGGAGGTTCTGTTAAGCCTTACCGACCGGAACGGCCGGTTTAGTTTTGTTCCCGATGAGGAAGGGCCCTGGACCGTCGAGGCCTCCGACGGGATGGGCCACCAGGGGAGCATCACGGTAAGCGGCGGCGTTGAAACGGCGGCGGGCGGATCGGAGGGCACGGAAACCGCCCCTTCCGCGGGGCCCGCGCCCCGGCTGCTACGGCTCATCCTGGGGCTTAGTCTGATTTTGAACATCTTTTGGCTGTACTACGCCGTGCTTCGCGTTATTTCAAAAAAGAGGGGGGGCCATGCACATCAGTGAAGGGGTCCTCTCGCCGCCGGTTTTGGCGGCGGGGTGGGCCGTTGCCGCGGGGGGGCTTGCCGTCGGATTGCGGAAGACCCCCGCCGAAGAACTCCCCAAGACCGCGTTGGTTTCGGGGGTACTGTTCCTTATCTCCCTGGTTCACGTACCCCTGGGGCCTTCCAGTATTCACCTCACCCTCTTGGGGATGGCGGGGCTGCTCCTGGGCTGGAGCGTGGTTCCGGCCCTTTTCACGGCCCTCCTCCTTCAGGCCCTGCTTCTCCAGTTTGGGGGGATCCTCTCCCTGGGGGTGAACACCGCCGTCATGGGCGCCGCCGCGCTGACGGCATACGGCGTCTTTCAGGCTTTGCCCCGGCGGTTTTACCTCCTTTCCGCCTTTGCCGCGGGCTTTATCGCGGTGATCGCCGGCGCGGCCCTGGTAACGGCCGCCCTGTTTTTCAGCAACGGGAATTTGGCCCTGACCGCGGCCCTGATCTTCGCGGCCAACGTGCCCCTGGCCGCGGTGGAGGGGATCGTCTCGGTGTTCATGATCGCCTTCGTGAAAGATCATGTACCGCGAAGTAGAAAGCAAGAAAGAAGTTAAAGAAGGAAAGGTAAGGACCGAATGTACCTCAACCGGCTGGAATTTAAAAACGACGCCTTCCGGGGCATCGACCCCCGCTGCCGTATCGGGGCGGGGGCGGGCCTCATCCTCTGCTGCCTTACCCTCTCCAATCCCCTGCTCCTGGCGCTCCTCATTCTGGCCGCGGCCGTCCCCCTCCTGCGGGACCTGCGGCGGCTCCTCGCCCGGCTTCTCCCGGTGAACCTTTTCGCCCTTTTCCTCGTCCTCACCCTGATTCCCGTCCCCGGCGGGGGGTTTGGGAATCAGGCAGGGCCGGCGGTGGGGCTCCTCCTCGCGCTGCGGCTCAATGCCGCGGCCCTTATTTCCATGGCCCTGATCATTCCCCTGGGAATCGGGGGCCTCACCAATGCCCTGTTGAAGCTCCGCTGCCCGGAAAAACTCGCCGCCCTCTTTCTCTTGACCTACCGGGCGCTCTTTGTCATGTACCGGCGCATCTTCGTGTCGGTGGCCTCCCTCAAACTCCGCCAGCCCCGGCAGCATATCCTGGGGCAATGGCGGTCCTACGCCGCGGTCTTTGGGACCGCCCTGGCCGGCGCCTTCCGGCGCTCGGGGAAAATCGGCCGGGCTCTGAAATCCCGGGGTTTCGACGGTTCCCTCCCGATAACCCGGGACTTCGTGCTCAAACCGGGGGACCTGCGCTTTCTCGCGTGCTCCCTTCTCACCGCCGCGGCGCTCTGGGCCCTGGACCGGTATCTCAGGGCACGATAAAATAGTGTCGATGGACGAATTGACGGAAGGACCGAGGGACGAATTGATAGACGAATTAATAGACGAATCGATAGACGGATCAATAGACGAATCAATGGGGATCACGGAAGTTTTAAGGGTGGAAGGGCTCTGTTATACCTACGAGGAATCCCCGGTGCTGCAAGACATCAGCTTTTCCCTGGAAAAGGGGGGCCGGCTCTGTATCGCCGGGGCCAACGGGTCGGGAAAATCGACCCTCCTGGAACTCATCGCGGGGTGCATGAAGGCCCGTTCCGGGAAGATCCTCATCAACGGCGGGCTGCTTTCCCCGGGGAAAGGCCGGCGCACAACGGGCGGCAAAGCGGATCGCGGCGGCGTGACGGGCATGGTCTTCCAGGACCCGGACGACCAGCTTTTCATGCCCACGGTATGGGAGGATACGGCCTTCGCGGTGATGCACCGGGGGGTGAGCGCCGCGGAGGGCCGGAAGCGGGCCCTGGAAGCCCTCCGGTCGGTGGGGGCGGAACACCTGGCGGACCGTCCGCCCTTCAAGCTCTCCGGCGGGGAGAAACAGCGGGCCGCCATTGCCGCGGCGCTGATTTCGGAACCGGACCTCCTCCTCCTGGACGAACCCACCGCCGCCCTGGACCCCCGGGCCCGGCGGAACATCATCGCCCTGCTCCGGGACCTGCCCTGCGCCGCGATCATCGCCGGCCACGACCTGGACATGATGCTGGACCTCGGCGGGGATGCCCTCTTTCTCCACCACGGCCGGATTGCCGCCCGGGGCAAAGCAAGGGTGCTCCTCCGGGACGGGGCCTTCCTGCGGGGTATTGGGCTGGAACTGCCCCTTGGTCAGCAGGGTCGGGGGATACCTCCTGACTGAGCCTCCCGGTACGGGCCGGCATGGAGGGGATGAACCGGCACGGCACGGCAGGGGCAGCGGCCCCGGGGCGGCCCCCCGGCGATTCAGATAGACGACAAATTTATGGGGATCAACGCCGTTGTTGTACTTAATTATGCGTTTACCGGGTAAGACGTTTGTGCCTTTTGGTAAGTCGCTATAATGAATCGCCGGGGGGCCGCCCCGGGGCCGCTGCCCCTGCCGTGCCGCTTCGCCGTTTCTGCCCATGCCGGCCCGTGCCGGTTTTTCCGGCGGGAGTATCCGCCGTCCTGCCTTTCCGCGTGGGGGCGGGTACGGCTGCCGGATGCGGGAGGCGTGGCCGGCTGTGGCACCCGATAAGGCACGCGAGAGCGTGTTGAGCGGGTGAAAACAGCACGGTGAGAGCCCCGGAAAAGACCACCGCATGGAAAACGGCATCAGGGCGAAGGGCGTTACGGTTGCAAGAAGCCGGGACGGGCGGGCTGGACGAAAAAAAGCGGGGAGG
>JAITRV010000063.1 GCA_031288215.1 Spirochaetaceae bacterium
TCCAATCTCATCAACTGGGGGATGCTGCCCCTGCTGGTTTCCGATGAAAAGGTCTTTTCATTGGGGGATTATGTGTTCCTGCCGGGTATCAGGCAGGCGGTCATCGCAAAGACTGAACCGTTGTCAGGCTATGTGATCGGGAAGGGGATTACGGAAATATCCCTCTCCCTCGGTCCCCTCAACGACACGGAGCGCCGGATCCTTGCGGATGGCTGCCTGATTAACTATTATGCCGTGCCCCCGTCATAAGGGCCGCGGCAGTCCCCGCCGCGTTGTATGCGCGGGGGGATTTCAAACCTATCATGAGGTTAAGCTATGGAGATAATACAGACGAGCGTCGCCGGTACCTTGGAATCAAGCGATATTATGATTACCGTTGAACCGGCGCCGTCGGGGATTCAGATTGAGCCGGAAATTCAGATTGAATTAAAGAGCGTCGTGGAAAAGCAGTTCGGAAAGGATATCCTGCGGGTGGTACGCCAAACCCTCTCGGATTTGCAGGTAAAGGCGGCAAAAGTCACGGTGGTGGATAAGGGCGCGCTGGATTGTACGATTGAGGCGCGGCTTAAAACGGCGGTGTACCGGGCCGCGGGCAGCGGCAATTATATATGGAATACGTAAAATGAAACAATTACGCAGAACGATGTTATATGTACCGGGCAATAATCCCGCCATGATTCAGGACGCGGGGATCTACCAGGCCGACTGTATTATGTTTGATCTGGAAGATTCGGTTTCGGTCAACGAAAAGGACGCCGCGCGTTTTTTGGTATTTCAGGCCCTTCAGACCTGTTCGTTCCCCCAAAAGGAACTGGTGGTCCGGATCAATGACCCCCATACCCAGCTCGGCAAGGATGACCTGGCGGCGATAGTGCGGACCCGGAAGGCGGTGATCCGGCTGCCGAAAACCGAGTGCGCCCAAGACGTTCTTGATTGCGAGGCTCAGATTGAAGGGATTGAAAGAGAGATCGGCGCGGAGATAGGCTCCACGCCGATGATGGCGGCGGTTGAAAGCGCCGCGGGGGTGCTGAACGCCAAAGAAATCGCCTTTGCGAGCAAACGGCTCATCGGCATCGCCCTCGGCGCGGAAGATTATGTTACCGACCTTAAAACGACCCGCTCCCCTGAGGGGATTGAACTGTTGTTTGGGCGGAGCATGGTGCTCCTCGCCGCCCGCACCGCGGGGATTGACGCCATTGACACGGTATTTTCCGACGTGAACGACGAAGCGGGCCTGCGGCGGGAGACTACCCTCATCAAGCAGCTCGGCTTTGACGGCAAGAGCATCATCAACCCCCGGCAAATCAAAATCGTCCACGAGGTATTCACCCCCATCGAAAAGGATATTAAGAAAGCCCTGGCGGTTCTTGAGGCAATCAAGGAAGCGGAGAAGAACGGATCCGGCGTTATTTCCTTGAACGGCAAAATGATCGATAAGCCGGTGGTTGAACGGGCGCGGCGTTTCCTGGATTTGGCCCGCGCCGCCGGCATTGAGATAGAAGAACAGGAGAAATCACTATGAGCGGAGATGCTTTTAATACCATTCCGGGCTTTAAGGAACTAAAAGGGGTGGGAGGGGCTTTTGACGTTGAGGCGCTGCAAAAAGACGTGAGCACCCTGGCCCAGCGGGAAAAGTCCCATAACAAAATTGTGCCCTCCCTGGAAGACGCGGTCCGCCGGGCGGGGCTCAAAGACGGCATGACGATTTCCTTTCACCACCATTTCCGGGGGGGCGATTATATCGTAAACATGGTGATCGACATCCTGGCGAAGATGGGGTTTAAGAACCTCGTCTTAGCCGCTTCGTCGTTGACCGACTGCCATGAGCCCCTGATCAAACATATCAAGAACGGCGTTATCCGCCGGATTGAGACCAGCGGTCTTCGGGGCAAGCTGGCGGACGCCATATCCGGCGGCCTCATGGATATTCCCGTGGTATTCCGGTCCCACGGCGGACGGGCCTATGCGATTGAAACCGGCGAACTTCCTATTGATGTCGCCTTTCTCGGCGCCCCCTCCTGCGATCCCTTCGGCAATGCCAACGGCTATTCCCGGGATAATGACAGCGGGGTAAAATGCGGCTCCATGGGCTATGCCAAAGGGGACGCGCAGTATGCGAAAAAAACCGTCATCATCACCAATAATATCGTCCCCTTCCCGAATGTGCCCTTCGGTATTCCTGAAAGCGACGTGGACTATATTGTGGAGGTGGAGGAAATCGGGGACCCTGCGGGGATCATGTCCGGGGCGACCCGTTTTACCAGCAATCCCAAGGAATTGGTCATGGCGGAACTCTCCGCCGAAGTCATCGAAGCCAGCGGACGCCTCGTAAACGGCTTTTCCTTTCAAACCGGTACCGGCGGCGCCTCCCTGGCGGTTACCCGGTTCTTGCGGGACAAGATGCTCGCCAAGGGTATCACCGCGAGTTTCGCCCTGGGGGGTATTACCGGCTCCATTGTGGAACTTCACGAGGAAGGGCTCATCAAGAAACTCTTGGACGTGCAGGGCTTTGACCTCAAAGCAGCGGATTCCCTCAAGAACAACCGCTTCCACCACCAGATATCCGCATCCTACTACGCCAGCCCCCAGGGAGACGGCGCGGCGGTGAACCAGCTTGACGTGGTGGTGCTTTCCGCCCTGGAAGCGGATGTCAATTTTAACGTCAATGTGCTGACCGGATCCGACGGGGTTATCCGGGGCGCCGTCGGCGGCCATCAGGACACGGCCTACGGCGCCTCGGTGTCGATTGTGGTGTGCCCCCTCACCCGGGGACGGATTCCCTGCCTGGTTGAACGGGTGGGCGCCCTGGTGACCCCGGGTAAGACGGTGGACGTGATCGTGACCGAATACGGCGTGGCGGTCAATCCACGTCGTCCCGATTTGATTGAACGGTTGAAAAAGAGCAGGATTCCCCTGCGCGCTATTGAAGACCTGCGGCGGCAGACCGAGGGGATGGTCGGAAAACCGGACCCGGTTGAATTTACCGATAAGGTCGTGGGGCTCATCACCTACCGGGACGGCAGCATCATAGACCTTATCCGTCAGGTCAAATAGCGGCGATGGAATGCGTCTATGGCGCCCCCTTCCGGGGGGCGGCGCTGGAAAGACTCAAGGGCTTTCTCGGGAGCTGCGGCATCCGTTACGACGAAGGGGTTGAGTTTTCGGTATGCCTCCGCGAAGGGGATGCCCTTGCCGCTTCCGGTTCCCTGGACGGGAATGTCCTCAAGTGTATTGCCGTATCCCCCGCCCGCCAGAACGAAGGGCTTACCGCCCCGGTGGTAACGGAACTCATCAAGGAAGCCTTCCGGAGGGGGCGCAGCCACCTGTTTCTCTTTACCAAGCCGGAACACCGGGAGCGCTTTCAGGAACTGGGTTTTTATCCTATCTCCCGGACCGACGAGGTCCTCTTGATGGAGAACAAAAAAGACGGCATCCAGGCCTTTGTGGCCCGCTTGCCCAGGCCTCCGGGAGACCGTATCGGCGCGATTGTGGCAAATTGCAATCCCCTTACCCGGGGGCATTTATATTTGATAGAAACCGCGGCGGCCTCCTGTGACGTGCTGCATCTCTTTATCCTCTCGGAAGATAAAAGCGACTTTTCGGCCCAGGCGCGGCGGGATTTGGCGATCCGGGGGACCGCCCATATTCCCCAGGTGGTGGTGCAGCCCACGGGGCCCTATCTTATTTCCGCGGCGACCTTTCCCGACTATTTTCTCAAAGATCCCGCCGCGGCGCGGGAGGCCAACGGCAGCCTGGACCTGAAGATCTTCGCGGAACATTTTGCCCGGCCTTTGGGTATCCGCCGCCGTTTTGTCGGCGACGAACCCTACAGCCCCCTGACCGCGGCCTATAACCGCCGGATGCGGACAAGTCTGCCCGCCTACGGCATCGAGGTGGTCGAGATTCCCCGGCTGGAGGCCGGGGGCGGCCCCATCAGCGCAAGCCGGGTGCGGGCTTTGTTTAAGGCGGGGGACCTGGAGGCGATCGGGACCATCGTGCCCCCCGTAACCTACCGCTACCTTGCTTCCCTCCTTTCCCCGTCATGAAGAGCGCCGGCGGCCGCCTCCCCGGGGCCTTCGCGGGATGCGAAGCGGTTTCCCTGGAAATGGCGCTTGCCCTTCGGGATAGACGCCTCCTGCGGCAGCGGGAACTCCTCGCGCTCTATCGGGCTCCCCTGCTATGCCTCAGCCTCAACATCCCCGGCCCGTATAAACGCTTTCCCCTGGCCGACCGGTGTTTTGAGGAGGCCCGGGAGGCCCTTCGCCTTACCCTGGAAGCGGAGGGGATCCCCCTCCGCATGGAGGAGGCCTCCGCGGAAGCCGCCGGGTATACCGCCTTTTTCGTGCCGGGAAAGCCGGGGGAGACCCTCGACCTGCGGGAAATCAAGGCGCTTACCGTGGACCTTGAAGCCCGTCATCCCGCGGGGCGGCTCTTTGACATCGACCTCCTCAGCCCGGAGGGAGAAAAGATTTCCCGCGCCGATCTGGGGCGGCCGGAGCGGACCTGCTTCCTCTGCGGCGGCAACGCCTTCGCCTGCGCCCGAAGCCGCGCCCACTCCCTGGAGGAGACCCAGGCCGCGGCCGTCGCCCTGATCGAAGGCTTCCTCCAGGGGAAGCTGGAAGACCGGATCGGTTCCGCCGCGGTGAAGGCCCTCGTCGGGGAACTGGCGGTTACCCCGAAGCCGGGCCTCGTTGACCGGAACAACTGCGGCGCCCACCGGGACATGGATTTTTTTACGTTTATCAATTCCACGGCGGCGCTGATCCCCTATTTCCGATCCTGCGCCGCCGAGGGCTTTCGGAGCGCGGAGGGCCCCGAGGGGCTTTTCGCCGCCCTCCGGCGGAAGGGGAAGATCGCGGAGCGCGTCATGGGCCGGGCCACCGGCGGCGTCAATACCCACCGGGGGATTATCTTTTCCCTGGGGGTATTGAGCGCCGCCTACGGCAGGCTCTACCGCGGCCGGGAGCGGCCCGTCCCGGAGGAGCTTATGGCCCTCTGCCGGGAGATGACCGCCCCGGTATTGGAGGATTTTTCCGGCGGCGCCGATACGGAAAGCCGCTCCCATGGGGAAGAACTCTACCGCCGCCACGGCATCACCGGCGTCCGGGGGGAAGCCGCCGCCGGTTTCCCCTCGGTGTGCGGCTTTTCCTACCCCCGCTTCCGCCGGATGCTCGAAGGGGGGCAATGCATCAACGACGCCGGTATCGCCGCCTTCTTTTCCCTCCTCGCCCACGTCGACGATACCGCCCTGGTCCACCGCTCGGATCTGGACTTCCTGCGAAAGGTCCAGGGGGAACTGCGGGACTTCCTTGCCGCGGATCCCCCCGTGGAAGCCCTCCGGAGCAAGGCGGCGGAACTGGATGTGCGCTTTACGTCCCTGGGCGTCAGCGCCGGAGGCTGCGCGGATCTGCTGGCGGTCACCTGGTTTTTACACGCCCTGGACGGCCCCTAAGCGGCGGAGACGCCGGAGGGCGCCGCCTGAGCCTGGCGGCCCTTAACGTTGAAAACACCTGATACGTTCTGATCGAAAAATCCACAAATGCGACGGACTCCTCAGCCGGCAGGCTGAAAGGGCCTAAACAGCCGTATAGTCCCCGGAGAAAAAAACTTGAGGATTTATATTTTTTCCTGTTTCTGAGGATTGACCAGGAGAAATTTATGTATAACAATAGGTTAAGGGGAATTTGGTAGGAAATAGTGGAAAAAAGTGGAATGAATTTACTAATAGGAGAATTCAATAATACCCTCGATGATAAAGGCCGGGTGAGTCTCCCTTCCCGTTTCCGCACCCTGCTTCCCGGCAACAAGGTAATCCTGACCCAGGGGGGGGAAGATTGTATTTGGATCTGCCCCCCTGATTTTTGGAATGACCTGTTACAGAAGGTTTTGAAGTCCACTTCTATCTTTAAGGCCAGTTCCCGGGTGATCCGGCGCCGGATCATTGGGCCTGCTCAAGAAGTGGAAATAGATAAATTGGGCCGTATTTCGATACCCCAGAGTCTCCGGGAATTTGCGGGACTTTCCCGGGATTGTGTCATTTTGGGACAGTTGGAATATATGGAAATTTGGAACATCGACCGGTATCGCAGCTATAGGGGGTCTACCGATGAGGAATTCAAGAACAGTTTTGAGGAACTGGAAGCGGTTTTGACCGGGGCGGGGGATGCCCCGGGGGAATCCGGGGAAGAGGGGGCATAGTGGAAATTGTTCATACTCCGGTGCTGCTGGAAGAGACCCTTCAATACCTTGCCCCCCGGTCCGGGGGGGAACTCATGGTGGATGCCACCCTGGGGGAGGGGGGCCACAGCGAGGCCTTTCTTTCCCGTTTTCCCGATCTCAGGATAGTCGGGATCGACGCGGACCGGGATATTCAGGAAGTTGCCCGGGAACGGCTCCGGGAATTTGGGGACCGGATCCGCTTCTATTCCGGCTGGGCCCAGGATTTTTTTGCGGACCTGCCCCGGGATGAACGGCCCGATACGGTGCTGATAGATCTGGGGATCAGCCGCTACCATTACGAAAAATCCCCCCGGGGCTTCAGCTTCAGGAGAGATGAGGTCCTGGATATGCGCCTCGATCCCCGGCGGGGAATCCCCGCGGCGGAACTCCTGGCCCGGCTTTCGGAAAAGGAACTGGCGGATCTCCTCTTTACCTATGGGGAGGAGCGTTATTCCCGGCGGATCGCCCGGGGGGTGGTGGAGGCCCGGTCCCATTCGGCCCTCACCACCACTTCCGCCCTGGCGGAGGCGGTGGTAAGGGCGGTGCCGGCCTCCTACCGCCGGGGGGCCATCCACCCGGCAACGAAAACCTTCCAGGCCTTACGGATTATGGTCAACGGCGAATTATCCCGGCTTCAGGAGCTTCTGGAGGGGGCCTTGCGGGCTTTGGCCTCCGGGGGGCGCCTGGGGGTGATAAGTTTTCACTCCCTGGAGGACCGGATCGTAAAAAACTACTTTCGGGAGAAGCATAAGAACTGTACTTGTCCGCCGGAAGCGCCGATATGTACCTGTGAGGGCCGTCGTCTCATCAAGCTGTTGACGCGAAAGCCTGTCTCTCCCACGGAAGCAGAGGCAAAGCGGAATCCCCCCTCCCGGAGCGCTAAACTCCGGGTCGTCGAAAAAGCTGTGGATGAGGATGGGTGAGCATGCTGCGGCGCGTGGTTTTGTATTTTATGACCTTGACGATTCCCCTGTTCTTGGGGCTTGTCGCCTGGCAGGCTACCCGGTATACGGATCTGGAGAAGAAGATCGAAGTTCTCGTAACGGAACAGGAAGAATGGATAGAAAATAATAAGCGGCTCATCGCGGGAATCGCGGTGTTATCCTCGGTGGAGCGGATAGAACATATCGCCCGGAACCAGTTGGCCTTGACGAAGAAACGTCCTGAAGATGTCTTGCAGGTCCAGGTCCGGAGGGAGCGTTCCCAGAATGGATAAAGGGCTTATGATGAACGGAAATCCCCTCATGGGCTTTTCCGAACTGGCGGAAGCCATAGGAGCGCGGCTTATCTCTTTGAGCGGGCCGGGGGAGGGGGGATTCTATTCGGCGGCGCTTGATTCCCGCGCGGTAGAACCGGGGGCCCTCTTTGTGGCCCTCCCCGGAAGCTGCCGGGACGGCCATTGCTATGTGGAGGCCGCCTTTCGCGGAGGGGCCGCGGCGGCCCTGGTGGAGGAGTCGAGGCTGGGGAAGGCGGAACTTGCCCTGGAGGAGACCGCCCGAAGGCTGGGGAAGACCCTGCTGGTGGTGGAGGATACCCTCCGGGCGTTCCAGGACGCGGCGGCGGCCTACCTTAAAAAATTTCCCCGGCTCTTGAGGATAGGGATCACCGGGTCCGCGGGAAAAACCACCACCAAGGAAGCCGCCGCCGCCATGGCCGCAGCGGAGCGGCCCACGGTGACGAATCCCGGCAACCTGAACTCCGAAACCGGTCTGCCCCTGGCGGTCTTTTCCGTCCGGGAACACCACCGGGTTGGGATTTTTGAGATGGGGATGAACCGGCGGGGGGAAATCGGGGAACTGGCCCGGGTGCTGAGGCCCCAGATTGCCCTGATAACCAATATCGGGAGCGCCCACGTGGGGATCCTGGGAAGTAAAGACGCCATTGCCGAAGAAAAAAAGGCGATCTTTTCCCGGTTTACCGGGGAAGAAACGGCCCTGATCCCGGAGGATGAGGAGTATCGGGCCTTTTTAAGCGCCGGCGTCCGGGGCCGGGTCCGTTTCTTTGGGCGGGAGAGCTTCCCCGAACTCTCAGGGGTCCGGGATCTGGGCCTGGAGGGGACGGAGCTTACCTGGGAGGGCCTGCCGGTGCGCTTCGGCCTGCCGGGGAAGCACCATCTCCGGAACGCCCTGGCGGCCCTGGCCATTGCCCGGGAAATTCCCCTGGGGGCTCAGGCGGTACGCCGGGGCCTCCAGGGGGTACGGCCCCTCTTCGGCCGGGGGGAGATCCTCCGGGGGGCCGTGACGGTGGTTCAGGATTGCTACAACGCAAACCCCGAATCGGTCCTGGAGGCCCTTGCCTTCTGTGACGGCCTCCCCTGGCCGGGGCGGCGGGTCTACGTCATCGGTTCCATGCTGGAACTGGGGGAGGAGTCGGCGGCGGCCCATGAACGGATAGGCCGGGTCCTGGCCTCATCCGGGGCGGACCGGATCTTCCTGTTCGGCGCCGAGACCCGGGGGGCCCTGGGAGTCCTGGAACGGGTAGGGGAGGGGGGCGGAAGGGTTCCGGCCTGCTTCCATACCAATTATATAGACGTGTTGTCCCAGGCGGTGGCGGATTACGTCGCCCCGGGGGATCTGGTGCTCCTCAAGGGGTCCCGGGGTTGTGCCCTGGAACGGCTCACGGAGGTTCTTTTGTCAATCCCGGCTTCTGAAGGGGTAACAGCCACGGCGTGGGGAGGAGTTGTCTAGTGTTTTTACAGTTCTTATACCCCCTGGTGAAATATTTTACCCCCCTCAATATCCTGCAATACCTCACCTTCCGGGGGGCCTATGCGGCATTGACGACCCTCTCTATCTGCTATATCTTCGGTCCCCGGATTATCGAGGCCCTTCTCCGCCTCAAGGTGGGGCAGGCGGTCCGGGAGGACGGACCGGCAACCCATATCAAAAAGAGCGGAACCCCCACCATGGGGGGAGTCTTCATTATCCTTTCCATGATCGTGGCGGTCCTCCTCTGGGAAGATCTGAATAACCACAAAGTATGGCTTACCCTGGGGGCCCTGGCGGCCTTCGGCGGGGTGGGCTTCCTGGACGATTACCTCAAGGTCCGGCGTCATAACTCCGAGGGGCTTAAACCCTGGGCGAAACTGATCCTCCAGTTTGCCATCGCCATTGTCCTGGTGGTGATCCTCTACTTTACCGGGGGCGAGGGAATCACCGTCCTCTATATTCCCTTCTTCAAAAATCCCGTGGTAGACCTGGGCATCCTCTGGATCCCCTTTGCGGTCCTGCTGGTGGTGGGGGAGAGTAACGCGGTTAATTTTTCCGACGGTCTGGACGGCCTTCTGGCGGGGCTCATGATCCTGGTGTTTATCAGTCTGGCGATCCTGACCTACCTGACCGGCCGGGCGGATTATTCCTCCTATCTGGGAATCCCCTATATTCCCGGAGCGGGAGAACTCACCGTTTTCTGCCTTGCCGCGGTGGGGGCCTGCGTCGGCTTCCTCTGGTTCAACGCCCATCCCGCGGAGGTCTTTATGGGGGATGTGGGCAGCCTTTCCCTGGGGGGAGTCGTGGCGGTGATTTCCCTGATCATCAAAAAAGAGATCCTTACCCTGATCATCGGCGGGGTCTTTGTGCTGGAAATCGCCTCAGTGATCCTCCAGGTTGCATCGTATAAAATACGGAAGAAACGGATCTTCAGAATGGCGCCCCTGCATCACCATTTCGAACTATCCGGCTGGGCGGAGACCCAGGTCGTTATCCGTTTCTGGATTTTGGGGGGCTTATTCGCTATCATAGCCCTTTCAACATTGAAAATCCAGTGATGAATTCCGATATTATGAAGAAGATACGTGAGGAATGGGTATGAATCAATTTGTCATTGAAAATGCAAGCACCCCTCCCCAACGGGATCATATCCTGATTGCCCTGGTCTTTCTTCTGACCGGTATCGGACTCGTGACCCTCTACTCCGCTTCCTATGCCTTTGGGGAACGTCTTTATAGCGGGGGTCTCTATTTCTTTTTCCGGCAAGCCCGCATGGGAGCCTTGGGGGTTCTGTTGTTTTTCCTGGGCCTCCATTTCCCCATGTCCCTGCTGCGGAAAGGCGTGGTGTTCCTGGTATTGGTGAGTATGATCCTCTGCGCCTTGACCCTGGTTCCCGGTATCGGGGTGGTAAAGAACGGCGCCGCCCGGTGGATCCGCCTGGGCCCCTTCTCTACGTATCAGCCCTCGGAATTAGTCAAGCTGGTATTGCCCCTGTACCTGGCCCATATCTTCGCCAAGAAAGAGGACCGGATCCGGTCTTTTTCCACCGCGGTACTGCCCCAGGCCCTGGTGACCCTGATCTTTTTCTTTTTGATCTATATCCAGAACAATTTTTCTACCGCCATGCTTATCGCGGTCAATGCCCTGTTTGTTTTTTTTCTTGCGGGGGTACGGTTCCGCTATTTTATCGGCGCCGCGGTGATCCTCTTCCCCCTTTCGGCTTTCCTGATCTTAACCAAGGAACACCGGCTGCGGCGGTTCATCAGCTTTTTATGGCCCGAATGGGATCCCCTGGGTGCGGGTTATCAGGTCCGGTCCTCCCTCCTGACCATAGGATCCGGAGGTTTTTGGGGAAAGGGGATAGGCCAGGGAACCCGGAAGATCGCCAGTGTCCCCGAAGTGCAGTCGGATTTTGTTTTTTCCGCCTTCGCCGAGGAGGCGGGCTTTATAGGGGTCCTCTTGATCTTTGTGTTGTTTATCTTCTTTACCCTCCGGGGATACCGGGCGGCCCTGGGGGCCGCCGACAGTTTCTGCCGGCTCTTTGCCTTCGGCCTGGTCACCATCGTGGCTTCCCAGGCCCTGTTGAATATCGCCGTGGTTTCCGGGGTGCTTCCCGCCACGGGCATCCCCCTGCCCTTTTTCTCCGCCGGGGGCTCCTCCCTGGCCACTACCCTGCTGATAGCGGGGTTGATCGTGAATATTTCCGGTCTTTCCGGCAAACCGGCGCTTGCCCCGGGGGAGCATGTTGAAAAGGATGCGGAATATGCCGAGTAGTTATATCTATATGGAGAATGCCCTGCGGGAGGAGCATTCCGAGGAGAAAAAGAAATCCTCTCGTTTGGAAAAAAGGCTCAAGCGGATTCTGGTGATCATTCTCCTGGCCATCGGGGCGGAACTCTGCTGGCTCCTCCTGATCAGTCCCTTTATGCCCCTGGGTACGGCGGAGATCGTCGGTATCCCCGGCATTGACCGGCGCATGGTCTTGGCCCAGGCGGGGATTAACGCCCATTCCTCCTACATGACCCTGAATGCCGCCGAGGCGGAAGCCGCCTTGGGGAACCTGTACCAGGTTGAATCCGCCCGGGTGATCAAGCATTTCCCCGACTCGGTGCGGATAATCCTCACGGGCCGGCAGCCGGCGGCCATGTCCCTGACGATGGTGGAGGGCCGGATGGCGCCGGTATTTCTGGATCGCCGGGGGGTGGTCTTTAAGATAGGGGATGATGAAAACCTGTCCCGGTCCGTACCCCTGATCTCGGGCATTTTTTCCGAGGAGCCCTACCTGGGGCTGCGCCTTTCCCCGGCCTACACCGCGTTCCTGACCAATCTGGAACGGCTCCACCAGAGTTTCCCGGAACTCCTCTCGGCCATCTCCGAAATAGGGGTCCGCCGGAAGGCCTACAACGGCTTTGACCTCGTCCTCTATCCCCGGTATGAACCGGTGCGGATCCGGGCTTCCGCGGAATTGAATGAAGATGTGTTACGCTATATGATGTTGGTAATAGATGTTATAGTTTCTCAGGGTATCAAGGTTCATGAGATTGACTTTAGAAACGGTACGGCATCCTATACCCTAAAGGAGGGATCCTCTGGCTAACGATGGTTTGGTAGTCGGCCTTGATATCGGCACGACCAAGGTCTGCGCCGTAATCGGCGAGCGCAATGAAAACGGAAACCTCGAAATTACCGGTGTAGGGATGAGCCCTTCCACGGGGCTGCGGAAGGGGGTGGTCGTCAATATCGAAGCCACCCTCCGTTCCGTGGCCGCCGCCATTGAGGCCGCGGAGATGATGAGCGGCCGGGAAGTCCACGCCTGCTGGACCGGTATCGGGGGCAGTCATATCGACGGCCTCAACTCCCGGGGGGTGGTGGCGGTTACCGGGAAAACCCGGGATACCCGGGAGCGGGAGATAGGTCCGGAAGATATAAAGCGGGTCCTGGAGGCTGCCCGGGCGGTGGTGCTCCCCATGGACCGTCAGATCCTGGAGGTGATCCCCCAGAGTTATATCGTCGATGATCAGAAGGGCATCGCGGACCCCATGAACATGATCGGGGTTCGGCTGGAAGCGGAGGTTCATATCATAACCTGTTCCGTTACCAGCGCCCAGAACCTCATGAAATGCGTTAACCGGGCGGGATTCCGGGTTAACGACCTGATTCTTCAGTCCCTGGCGGCGGGCCGGGCGGTGCTTACCGGGGAGGAGAAGGAATTAGGGGTCGCCCTGATAGACCTCGGAGGGGGAACCACCAATCTCCTGGTGTATACCGAGGGTACCCCCTATTCGACCTGCACCATCCCCGCCGGGGGTATTCAGGTTACCAAAGATATATCCCACATAAAACACATCTCCTTTGAGACCGCCGAGCGGATCAAGATGGATGCGGGGTGCTGCTGGGAGGAACTTTTGGAGGGGGATGATGATATCATCGTTCCCGGAGTGGGGGGCCGCCCTCCGCTGCCCATTCCCCGGTCCCAGATTTTGGAGATTATCCGTCCCCGGATGGAGGAGATCTTCGGCCTGGTAAAGGAGGAACTGGATAAGCTCTCCCTTTCCCGGCCCCTGGGGGGGGGGATCGTGCTTTGCGGCGGGGGGGCCCAACTTCTGGGGGCTGCCGAACTGGCCGCCCTGGTGTTCAAGATGCCGGTACGGGTGGGGATACCCTTGCCGGTGGGAGGCCTTGTGGAGGAATACCGGAGCCCGGTCTATGCCACCGCGGTGGGGCTGGTCCTGGAAGGGGCCCTGCGGGAGGAGAAGCGGAATGTTGAGCGGGGCGGGGAAAGCCGGCCCCACGAGAAGGGACAGCCGTCCCTGTTCCGTAAGCTGGCGGATTGGCTGCGGAAGGAATTTTTTTAGGATTGAGTAAGGCGGTTGGGACCGTCTATAGTAAAAACAATTTTGTAGTGATTTGGGAGGAAAAAATGGATATTCAAGTTTTGGAAGAGAAATTTTCCAATGAGCGGCGTACTATTATTAAGGTTATCGGCGTCGGCGGGGGCGGATGCAATGCGGTGAACCGGATGATCGAACGTGAGGTAAAGGGTGTTGAGTTCATCGCCGCCAATACGGATCGGCAGGCGCTGAACCGGTCAAAGGCGAAGACCACCCTTACCATTGGGACGAAACTTACCTCCGGCCTTGGGGCCGGGGGCAATCCGGAGATCGGCGAGAAGGCGGCCATGGAGGATCGGGAGACGATCGCCAATGCCGTCAAGGGGGCGGACATGGTCTTTGTTACCGCCGGCATGGGGGGCGGTACGGGGACCGGGGCAGCACCGGTGATTGCCCAGGTCGCCCGGGAGTCCGGCGCCCTGACCGTGGGGGTGGTGACCAAGCCCTTCAGTTTCGAGGGCCGGTATAAGATGCGCCTCGCCGAGGAGGGGATTGCCAAGATGCGGGAGGCGGTGGATACCCTCATCGTTATCCCCAACCAGCGGCTCTTCAATTCGGTGGAGCGGAAAACCACGATCCCCCAGGCATTTCTCATTGCCGATGATATACTCCGCCAGGGGGTGCAGGGGATTTCGGATCTGATCACCGAAACAGGATTGGTCAACATCGACTTTGCCGACATCAAGACCATCATGTACGGTCAGGGGGACGCCCTGATGGGAATCGGTATCGGGAGCGGGGATAACCGGGCGGCCCTGGCGGCAAATAACGCCATTGATAATCCTCTCCTGGAAGATACCACCCTGGAAGGGGCCCGGAAGATCCTGATCAATATCGCCGGAGGAGAGGATCTTACCCTGGTTGAATTGGACGAGGTGGTTCAGATCGTTACCGAGAACGCCGACGAGGATGTGCTGATCATCTATGGTACCACCCTGGACGCCAAACTGGGGGACAACCTTCAGGTAACGGTGATCGCCACGGGCTTCCAAAAGGAGACCGCCAAGCTGGGCCAGGCCATCCGTGATCCGGAGGCGGATAAAGCCGGGCAGAGCGATCTCTTCAGGCAGGAGGAATGGGGGGCCATCATCGGCGGTTCAAAGCAGTCCGGGGACTTTCTTAGCATGAGAAATTACCGGTCCGACGATCTGGATGTGCCCACCGTCATCCGGAAGCCGAAATTTTCCGCCGGGGGGAACGGCTAAGCCCGATGAGGGACGGAAGCCTGCTGGAAGGGTACGCCGCCCGGCTCCTCGCCCTGGAGCGGCGGTCCCCTTCTACCGCTGAAACCTACCGGCTGGAGATCCGCCGGTTTTTGGGATGGCTGGAGGAGAAGCATATCCCCCTGTCGGAGGCGGGTTCCTTATCCCTGGCGGAGTACCTTGATTTTCGCGGGAGTTATGACGGGCTCGATCCCCGTTCCACCGCCAAGGCAATTTCGGCGCTGCGGTCCTTTTTCCGTTATACGGTGGACGAGGGGTTTCGGCAGGATAATCCCGCCGCTATCCTGGAACCCCCCGGGCGGAGGATACATCTGCCGGAGGTGCTGGATAGGGAGCGGGTGGACCGGCTCCTCTCCCTGGTCCCCACGGATACCCCCCTGGGGCTGCGGAACCGGACCCTCTTTGAGCTTATCTATTCGGCGGGCCTGCGGGTATCCGAGGCGGTTTCTTTGAATACGGGGGATCTGGATTTCACCCAGGGCCTGGCCCGGGTGGTGGGTAAGGGGAATAAGGAACGGCTGGCCCCCTTCGGGGCGGAGGCCGCGGGGTGGCTTAAACGGTATCTCGCCGAGGCCAGGCCCCGTCTGGCGGGGAAGGTCCGGTCGCCGGCGCTGTTTATCGGGAAGACCGGGAAACGGCTTTCCCGGAAGGGGATGTGGAAGAACTATATGAGGACGGCGAAGGGGGCGGGCCTTTCCTCGAAACTCCACACCCTGCGGCATAGCTATGCCACGGAACTCCTGGCGGGGGGGGCGGATCTCCGGTCGGTGCAGGAACTTTTGGGCCATGCGGATATTACCACCACCCAGGTCTATACCCATGTGGATGTTTCCCTCCTCCGGGAGAGCCACCGGCGGTATGTGCCCGAACTGCGGAACCTTTCATCCCGGTCGTAAACCGGATGCGGGGGAGGTGAAGGATGAAGATGAAAAAGGAATACCGGACGGGGATCGCCGTTATCCTGATTGCGGCAGCGGCCTTGGGGGGCCTGGTCGCTTTTCAAAAATACCGTTCCCGAAATTCCCTGGCCCTCAGAATCTCGGAACTGGGGCCCCGGGGAAATCAGCCCCAGACCGTCGAGGAGCTTCGGAGGGCCATCGCCCGCTACGAGGAGCGGATCGAAGCCCATGTGAAGGACGCCGCCCAGACCGGCTTGTACTGGAAGATCCTGGCCGCCCGGCTCCAGGACCGGGATCTCCACCATGAGGCCTTGAATGCCCTGGAGCGGGCGGTTTACTATTTTCCCGGGGACGCTACGGTCCATTACCTCCGGGGCCTTTCCGCCGGGGTTGTGGGAAAATCAGCCTTTGGCCTTAACGGGGCCGGGAAGCGGGAGTACCTCGCCCTTTCGGAGGCCTCCTACCTCAGGGCCATAGAGCTGGACCCGGACTATGAGCGGCCCCGGTACGGCCTGGGGGTCCTCTACGTGTTTGAGTTGGACAAGCCCCAGGAGGCGGTGGCCCATCTGCTCTGGTTTTTGGAAAATTCCCGGGATAATGTGGACGCCATGTTTGTCCTGGCCCGGGCCTATTTTATGCTGGAAAATTACCGGGAGGCCCTGGACCTCTATGAGCGGATCATCGCCGTTGCCCGGGACCCCGCTCAACGAAATGAGGCGGAAAATAACCGGCAAGCCATACTGGATTCGTATTATGGTTGATGCGTACGGGTGTGGTTGATGAGTAGTCGGGTTGATATTTATAATGGAGACCTATGAGCGTTGCCATGAATGAGGATAGCTATGAATGAGGCTTCTTATGGATGAAAGGCTGCTATTTGATCTGGTCATAAGCCGGCTCTTGGGGGTAAATCCCCGGGAAAAGGTCCGGCTCTGTATGGAATTTGAACCGGCGGGGGAATGGGAGCGGCTTTCCCGGGAGGACCTGGAGTTCTTCCTGGGCCGGAGCCTGGATCAGGTTCCCCGGGATATGGGGGAATTGTGGGCTCAGGCCGAACGGGACCGGCGGGCCCTGCAGATCCGGGGCATTGCCGTTGTTTCCATCCTTTCCTCCCGTTATCCCCCCTTGCTCCGGGAACTCTGGGACCCGCCGGCGATCCTCTTTTACCGGGGAATCCTGCCGGACCCGGAGAAGCCCCTGGCGGCGGTGGTGGGGACCCGGCGGCCCACCCAGGGGGCCCTCGCCCAGGCATACCGGCTCAGCCGGGACCTGGGGGAGGCGGGGGTCCCCGTGGTTTCCGGGCTTGCCCTGGGGATCGACGCCATGGCCCACCGGGGAAACCTGGACGGCGGGGCTCCCACGGTGGCGGTCCTGGGGTCCAGCCCCGACGAGATTTACCCCGGGGCGAACCGTCTGCTGGCCCGGCGGCTCCTCTCCCAGGGCGGGGCCCTTTTAAGCGAATATCCCCCGGGCACCAGCCCCCGGAAATGGACCTTTCCGGCAAGAAACCGGATTATTTCAGGAATAGCCCGGGGAACGGTGATCGTGGAGGCCCCGGCCGCTTCGGGGGCCCTGATCACCGCCCGCTTTGCCCTGGATCAGAGCCGGGATTTCTGGGTGGCCTCCGCCGGGGTGGAATCCCCCCGGGGGGCGGGTACGGCGAAGCTGGCCGGGGAAGGGGCCGCGGTGCTTACCGGGGCGGCGGATATCCTGGAGGACTGGGGGATAGGGGGCAGCGAAAAAGCCCCTCCGGCGGAACTTGTTGCCGCGGGAGGGGCCTGCGGGGCCGATCTGGCCTCGTCCATGGCACGGACTTTGAAGATTACGCTTTAGGATGGATATGGTATGGCGGTAGGGGTTGAAGAAAAGGCAAAAGAAAAGCGGACTCCCCGGAAAAAGGAAGGGGTAAAAAAAGAAAAGAAACCCAAGGAGAAGAAGATCCTGGTGATCGTGGAATCCCCGGCCAAAGCGAAGACCATCGAAAAGTACCTGGGCCCCCTCTACACGGTCAAGGCCTCCATGGGACACCTCATCGACCTCCCCAAATCCCGGCTGGCCATTGATGTGGACCACGATTTTGAGCCCGAGTACATCACCGTCCGGGGGAGGGCGAAGCTCCTCAAGGAACTCCAGGGGGACGCGAAGAAGGCGGATACGGTGCTCCTGGCCAGTGATAATGACCGGGAAGGGGAGGCCATCGCCTATCATCTGCGGAACGCCATCGAGGCCAAGACCGGGGTTCCCATTCAGCGGATTAGCTTCAACGAGATTACCCCGGCGGCCATCAAGGATGCGGTGGCCAACCCGTCCGGCATCGACGAGTTCAAGGTAAACGCCCAGAAGGCCCGGCGGGTCCTGGACCGGCTGGTGGGGTATAACCTGTCCCCCCTGCTCTGGAAGAAGGTGAAGAACGGCCTTTCCGCGGGACGGGTGCAGTCGGTGGCCCTGCGGCTTATCTGCGACCGGGAGAAGGAGGTGGAATCCTTCATCCCCGAGGAGTACTGGACCCTGGAGGCGGATTTTAAGACGGGGAAGTCCGCCTATACCGCCCAGCTCGTCTCCTGGCAGGGGATGAAACCGGATCTCAAGCATGAGGGGGAGGTCCGGGCCATTATCGATAAGATAAGCGGCGCCGAGTGTTTCGTCTCCGAGGTCCGGGAAACCGAAAAAACCATACGGCCGAAACCGCCCTTTACCACCTCTCAACTCCAGCAGACCGCGGCAAACCGCCTGGGCTTTACCAGTAAGAAAACCATGCAGTTGGCCCAGCAGCTCTACGAGGGGGTGAATATCGGCAACTCCCGGGTGGGGCTTATCACCTATATGCGTACCGATTCGGTGCGGATCTCCCAGGTTGCCCTGGAGGAGGTCCGCTCCTGGCTGGGGGAGCACTACCCCGGGGATCTGCCCCCCAAGGCGGCGGAGTACAGCCTGGGGAAAAAGGCCCAGGATGCCCATGAGGCGATCCGCCCCACCTATGCGGCCTATACCCCCGAGGAGATGAAGGAGTATCTGTCCAAGGATCAGCTCCGGCTCTACTCGATCATCTGGGAACGCTTTGTGGCGAGCCAGATGAATCCCGCCAAAACCAGGACCATCAGCATCGATATCCGGGCCGGGGAAGGAATTTTCCGCATCGCCGGGAGCCGGGTCATGGAGAAGGGCTTCTACAAGGTAATGAAGATCCTGGCCGGGGAAAACAAGGGGACCCCCGTGCCCTCCCTCAAGACGGGGGATCCGATCCGCTTCGAGAAATTCTATCCCGAACAGCACTTTACCCAGGGCCCCTCCCGGTTTAGCGACGCCTCCATCGTAAAGACCCTGGAGGAAAAGGGGATAGGCCGGCCCTCCACCTATGCCCCCATTATTTCGGTACTCCTGGACCGGTACTACGTGACCCGGTCCAATAAGCAGTTGGTTCCCACCCTCCTGGGCCGGATGATCTGCGATATGCTGGTGGAGCATTTTCCCGATGTGGTGGAGGCGGGGTTTACCGCATCCATGGAAAACAAACTTGATGAGGTGGAAGAGAACCAGATCCGCTGGCCCGATATGATCCGGAAATTCTGGGATCCCTTCAAGGATCAGGTGGAAGCGGTCGGGAAAACCCTGGAATCCTTCAAGGGCTCCCTGGACGAAGAGACCGACTATATCTGCGAAAAATGCGGCAAGCCCATGGTAAAGAAGCTCGGCCGTTATGGGTTTTTCCTGGCCTGTTCGGGGTTTCCCGAATGCCGCAATACCCGGTCCATCCCCCTGGCCACGTGCCCCCGTTGCGGCGGTGACATCGTGGCCCGAAAGACCCGGGGCCGGGGCAAGGAATTCTACGGCTGTACCAATTACCCCGAGTGTGATTTTATCAGCCACTTCAAACCCGTCAATCAGAACTGTCCCCAGTGCGGACAGTTCATGGTCGAAAAATACGATAAGAAGAACGGGACCCACAAGGCCTGTATTAACCCGGAATGTGATTACCTGCACAGCAGCGAAGACGAGGGGGAAACGAATGAATGACAAAAATCCGGTGGAGGAATACCTCGCCTACCTCCGTTCCGTCCGGGGGATGTCGGATCGGACCATTCAGGCCTACGGTAAGGATCTCGCCCATTTTTCCGCGTATTGCGAAAACCGCGCCATGGATCCCCTGAAGGTAAGTCCCCGGGAATTGCGGGGCTTTATCGCGGATCAGAGCGCCGAAGGTATCGCCTCGGTGAGCGTCAACCGGGCCCTCTCCTCCCTCCGGGGCTTTTACCGCTGGCTCCGGCGTTTCGGCCGCCGGGCGGATGATCCCTCCCAGGCCCTGCGGAACCTCAAAACCGCCAAACGCCTCCCCGCCTTTCTCTGGGAGGGGGAAATGGCGGATTTCGCGGAACTCCCTGACCGGGCGGGCATCCTCTGGCCCCTCCGGGACAAGGCCCTGATCCTGGCTATGTACTCCGCGGGGTTGCGGATTTCGGAGCTGGCCTCTTTGACCCTCCCCGCCCTGGAGGGGGACCTCTCCGGCGCCCGGGTCAGGGGAAAGGGGGATAAGGATCGGTACGTGTTCTTCTCCCGGGAGGGAACCGAAGCCCTGGCGGCCTATCTTCCCGCCCGGGCCGCCCGGATTCCGGGGGAGGCCCCCACGGAACGGCTCTTCATCAACCGGAGGGGGGGAGCCCTTTCGGTCCCGGGGATACGGTGGATCATCGCCCAATACGCGGAACGGTCGGGGTTGCAGAAGAACGTCCATCCCCATGCGTTACGGCATAGTTTTGCCACCCACTTGGTCAATGCCGGCTGCGACGTGCGGCTGGTTCAAGAACTGTTAGGCCATGCCAGCCTTTCTACCACCCAGCGTTACACCCATTTGGATATGGAACGGCTCAAGAATACCTATGCAAAGGCCCATCCTCACGGGGTGAGGAAAAGGAATACACAATGAAACGAAGGGATATACGTTCCACCACGGTTCTGGCGGTTCGCCGGGACGGAAAAGTTGCCCTGGCCGGGGACGGCCAGGTAACCATGGGGGAGACGGTGATGAAGAACAACGCCCGCAAGGTGAGGCGCCTCAACGACGGCAAGGTCCTGTGCGGCTTTGCCGGGGCAACCGCCGACGCCTTTACCCTGTTTGACCGCTTTGAGGAAAAGCTCAAGGAGTATTCCGGGGATCTGGCCCGGGCCGCGGTGGAACTGGCCAAGGAATGGCGGATTGACCGGTCCCTTCGGCGGCTGGAGGCCCTCCTGCTGGCGGCGGACCGCTCGAAAACCCTGCTTATCTCCGGTACCGGGGATGTGATCGAGCCGGCGGAGGACGCCCTGGCCATAGGTTCCGGGGGGAATTACGCCTATGCCGCCGCCTTGGCCTACTTGGATGGCAGTACCCTCTCCGCCGCGGAGATCGCCCGGCGGAGCCTTCGGATTGCGGGGAATATCTGTATCTATACCAACGAACAAATCGTCCTGGAGGAATTGAATTGATGACCGAAGATAAAACCAATGGGATAGATGAGCCGAAAGGCGTAAATCCCCTGATCCCCGCCACGGAGCTTACCCCCCGGGAAATTGTGGCGGAGTTGGACAAATATATCGTGGGACAGAAGAAGGCCAAACGGGCGGTGGCGGTGGCCCTGCGGAACCGGATCCGCCGGCTCAAGCTGGACCCGGAGGTCCGGGAGGATATCGCCCCCAAAAACATCCTCATGATAGGCCCCACCGGGGTAGGGAAGACCGAGATCGCCCGGCGGCTGGCCAAGCTGGCGGGTTCCCCCTTTATCAAGGTGGAGGCCACCAAATACACCGAAGTGGGCTATGTGGGGCGGGATGTGGAGTCCATGATCCGGGACCTCATGGCTGCGGGGGTCCAGATGGTCATGCAGGAGATGCAGGAGGCGGTGAAAACCGAGGCCCGCAAACGGGCGGAGGAAGCCCTGTTGGATCTCCTCCTCCCGGGAACGGGGAAGAAAACCCGGGATCCCAAATCCGCCGGGGGACCGGTGGTGAGGCCCGTGGGGGCCTTTTCCATCAACCCCGGCAGCGGAGGGGGGCCCGCCTTGATGGGGACCGCCATCCAGGTGGGGATTCCCACGATCCTGCGGTCTTCCGGAAACGGATCGAAAAACGAGGCCCCCCCCGCGGGAGAACTCCGGGAGGTTCAGGATCTTCCTGAGCCGGAGGAACTGGAGGCCGAGGCGGCCCCCAATCCCACCCGGGAGAAGTTCAGGATCATGCTCCGGGAGGGCAAACTGGAGGATCGGCTTGTGGAGATCACCGTGAACCAGAACCTCCAATTCCCGGCCTTTGAAATGATGGGCGGGGGGATGGAGGAACTGGAGAACAGCCTCTCCGGCTTGGCGGGTTTTTTTGGCGGAAACAAGAAGAAGAAACTCCTCACCGTGAGCCGGGCCCGGGAGATCCTGATCAACGAAGAAGCGGAGAAACTCATAGACCGGGACCGGGTCAGCGACGATGCCCGGCAGCGGGTGGAAGAGACCGGCATCGTCTTTATCGACGAAATCGACAAGATCGCCGTCAAGGGAGATCGGGGGGGCGGTCCCGACGTATCCCGGGAGGGGGTGCAGCGGGACATCCTGCCCATCGTGGAGGGGGCTACGGTGAACACCAAGTGGGGGCCGGTGGACACCAGCCACATCCTCTTTGTGGCCGCCGGGGCCTTCAATATCAGCAAGCCCTCGGACCTGATTCCGGAACTCCAGGGCCGTTTCCCCCTGCGGGTGGAACTGGAATTCCTGGGAAAGGAGGAATTCCTGCGGATCCTCACGGAACCCAAGAACGCCCTGACCAAACAGTACATCGACCTTTTGGGCACCGAGGGGGTGGAGATCGAATTTTCCCCGGAGGCCATAGAACGGCTGGCCGCCCTGGCGGCGGATGTCAATTCCCGGCTGGAAAATATTGGGGCCCGGCGGCTTCATACCATCATGGAAACGCTCCTGGAGGAGCTTTCCTTTGAGGCCCCCAACCTGGGGCCCACCAGGATTCCTATCACCGAGGCCTATGTGAATGAGCGCCTGGGGGATCTGGCGGCGGATCAGGACCTGGGGAGATACATATTGTAGGGAGAAGGAGATGAAAGGGGTGTCTGTTTTTCTAACTTCTCACGCATAATCCGCCGATGGTTGTTATAGAAGCGTGTGTTGTTTTTATAGAAGAATAGGTGTTGGGAGTAAGCGCATGAATATAGGGAATAATTTTACCAAGACCGTGGATTTGGTTCACCGGGCCATGGATGCGAACCTCATCCGCCGCGGCGTCATCGCCAATAACCTGGCCAACGCGGGGGTGCCCAACTTTAAGCGGTCTGAGGTGAACTTTGAAAGCGAGTTAAAGCGGGCGCTGGATACGGAAAAAAAGCGGCCCGCCCTGGAGTTGACCCTCACGGATCCCCGGCACATCCCTTCCTGGAGGGAACGGGATTACCGGGAGGTGGAGGTCCGGCGGGTGCTGGATTATACCAGTACCTCCAAGAATAACGGGAACAACGTGGACCCGGAGCAGGAGATCATGGCGGCCCTGGAGAATCAGCTTATGTATACCCTGATGGCCCAGGCGGAAAGCTTTGAATTCGGCCAGATCAATATGGTATTACGGTAATCACGGAGAGGCAGGATAGGATATGGGAATTTTTAGTTCGATTAATATCGCGGCCACGGGGATGAGCGCCGAGCGGCTCCGGTCAGACGTGATAGCCGACAATATCGCCAACGCTTCCACCACCAGGACCAGCGAGGGGGGCCCCTATAAGCGGAGCCGGGTGGTGCTGCGGCCCCGGGTGGAGGAGCCCTACTGGCGATCCCCCTTTCTCCCCCAGATGATGGATAACGGGCCGGGCCAGGGGGTACGGGTCATGGAGATCCAAAAGGACGCCAAGACCGAAGGCCGCTTTGTCTACGATCCCACCCACCCGGACGCAATCCGCAGCGGCCCCCGGGAGGGCTATGTGGAGATGCCCAACGTGGATATCGTGACCGAAATGGTGGATATGATCGCCGCGTCCCGGGCCTATGAGGCGAATGCGTCGATCATTGAAGGGTCTAAGAGTATGTTTCAGCGGGCCCTGGACATAGGGAGCCGGTAATGATTGCGGCGGGACCCCTTCACCGGGGAGATTAAGGAGCAGCCATGAATATTTATAAACCGGAATTGGTTTTTGGGGATAAGGTCCCCCTGACGGTAACCCATCCCAAGCACATGGTTCCCCTCAAGGGGAGCTATGCCGCGTCGGGACAGGCCCTGTCGGACCTGGGAAATAAAATCGGCGCCGAGGCGGTTCTCCGTTCCGGGAGCTTTGAGGATACCATGCTCAAGGCCCTGGATATGGTGAGCGCCCAGCAGCAGGCCCCGGGGGATCTGATCCAGGCCGCCATCGTGGACCCCGGTTCGGTGGATATCCACGACATCACCATTGCCCAAGCAAAGGCCGGTATGTCCCTGAATATCACGAGGACCGTGCTGAACCGCCTGGTCCAGGGCTGGAAGGATATTATCAATACCCGGTAAAGCCCGGCAATGGGGGAGGGGCCCATGCTTTTTTGGAGGGGCTCCGGCTCCGGCTAAATAAAAACGAAAAGTTCTTCTGGGGAGGGGAATATGAACGAATGGATAAAAAGAATTATCACCCAAATAAGGACCCTCTGGGGAAAGTGGTCCGTGCTCCAACGGATCATCCTCATCGGGATCGTCCTGGCCGCGATAACCGGGATCATCGTATTGGTGCGGGTTTCCGCCGCGCCGTCCCTGGTGCCGGTGATCGATGCGCCCATCCGGGACGAAGACGCCCTGGACCGGATCGTTGCCCGGATCAACCAGGAGGGGGTTAAAACCTCGGTTGCCCCCGGGGGGATCGTCATGGTGAGCGACGATCGGACCGCCCGCCGGATCCGGTCCATCCTGATCCGGGAGGACCTCATCCCCTCGGGAACGGACCCCTGGGCGATCTTCGACCGGGATCGGTGGACCATCACCGATTTTGAGCGGAACGTCAACCTCCGGCGGGCCATCACGGCGATGATCACCGATCATATCAAGGCCCTGGACGATGTGGACAGCGCCGATGTTACCATCGTAAGTCCGGAACGGGAACTCTTCGCGGCGGATCAGAATCCGGTTACCGCCAGCGTCATCATTATCCCCAAGCCGGGCAGCGATATTACGGAAAACCGCAAGAAAATCGAGGGAATCCAGAAGATCCTCCGCTTTGCCGTGGAGGGGCTCAAGGATGAAAACATCGTCATCACCGATCAAAACGGCATCGTCCTCAACGATTTTGAGGGCATGGCCGCCATAGACCGGCAGGGCCTCATCGAACGGCAGCAGAAGTATATCCACCAACAGGAGGCCCATTACCGGGCGATTATCCTGAAATCCCTCCAGGAGACCTATAGCGCCGACCGGGTCCGGGACCTGAATATCAAGATCGATATGGATATGTCCCAGCGGGCGGTGAATACCGAAGAATTCTTCCCCATCACCATACAGCCGGATAATCCCAATACCCCCTACGACGATTCCCAACTGGTAGCGTCCATTACCCGGTCCAAGAGTACCTCCGCCACCGAATGGGAGGGGACCGGCTTTAACCCCGAGGGGCCTCCGGGGGTGGAGGGGCAGACCGCCCCGGCCTTCCGGGATATGTCCAACCTCTACGGGAGGGTAAAACAGGAAACCCTGACCAATAACGAAGAGATAAACCGGCGGTCCATCCAGGAGGATCGGAGCCCCTCCATAGACCGGGTTACGGTTTCGGTGAATATTGACGGGCAGTGGAAAATAAAGTACGATGAAAAGAGACAGCCGCTGGTCCTGTCGGATGGCTCCATCGAACGGGAATATATTCCCATTCCCCCGGAGGACCTCCGGTCGACGGTGGTGTTAATTCAGAATGCCATCGGGTATAATCAGGGCCGGGGGGATGCGGTGACGGTGGAGAATATCCGTTTTGACCGGACCCGGCAGTTTGCCGATGAAGACGCGGCGTATTTCCGGTCCCGGCAGTTCCAATTTACCCTTATGTTGTTCCTCCTGGGAGTTGCGGCGGTCCTCATCGCGTTTGTGGTAATCCGGATGATCCTTCGGGAGCGGGAACGGCGGCGGCGGCTCCGGGAGGAAGAGCTTGCCCGGCAGCACCAGATGATGCGGGAAAGCGCCCTCCGGCAGGCGGAAGAAGAAGGGGTGGATGTGTCCATGTCCGTGGAGGAACGGAAGCGGATGGAACTTCAGGAGACGGTCATCAATATGGCCAAGGAACACCCCGAAGACGCGGCCCAGCTCATCAGAACCTGGCTTTTGGAGGAATAGGGTATGGCAAAGACATCCGGCGGCGCCGCGGGTGCCGCTACGACGGCTAAAAAAAAGGGACTCAAAGAATTTTCCGGCCGGCAGAAGGCGGCCATATTTCTCGTCAGTATCGGTTCGGATATTTCCGCGGAGATCTTTAAGCACCTCCGGGAAGACGAGATAGAAACCCTCACCTTTGAAATTGCCCGGCTTGAAACCATAGAGCCGGAGCAGAAGGACGCCATCCTCACGGAGTTCAACGAACTGATGATGGCGAACGAATTTATCACCACCGGGGGTATCGACTATGCCCGGGAACTCCTGGAAAAATCCCTGGGAAGCCAGAAGGCCATCGACATCATCAACCGGCTTACCTCAAGCCTCCAGGTCCGTCCCTTTGACTTTATCCGCCGCACCGACCCTGCCCACCTCTTAAACTTTATCCAGCAGGAACATCCCCAGACCATTGCCCTTATCCTGGCATACCTGGAACCCAATAAGGCATCGATTATTTTGCAGAACCTTCCCCACGAGGTGCAGAGCGATGTGGCCCGCCGGATAGCCACCATGGACCGGACCAGCCCGGAGGTGCTCCGGGAGGTTGAACGGGTTCTGGAAAAGAAACTTTCCACCCTTTCCAACGAGGACTATACCGCCGCCGGGGGGGTGGAGAGCATTGTGGAGATCCTCAACCTGGTGGATCGTTCTTCGGAGAAGCAGATCATTGAGGCCCTGGAAGACGAGGACCCGGAACTGGCGGAGGAGATCAAGAAGCGGATGTTCGTCTTTGAGGATATCGTGATGCTTGATGACCGGGCCATCCAGAAGGTTATGCGGGAAGTGGATTCCCAGGAATTGGCCAAGGCCCTGAAATCGGTGGACGCCGAGGTCCAGGACAAGATCTTCCGGAATATGTCCAAACGGGCGGCGGGGATGCTCAAGGAGGACATGGAATTCATGGGCCCGGTCCGGCTGAAGGACGTGGAAGAGGCCCAGCAGAAGATCGTGTCCATCATCCGGCATCTGGAGGATACCGGCGAAATCGTGGTTGCCCGTTCCGGCGAAGACGAATTAGTAGTATGACCGAAAAGGGTTTGCGATGGCACGGTGTTGTAATAGGAAAGGGGGCGCTGTGAAATCCCGCGATGGAAGCCCCTCCGGGGCTTTGTGATGGCAAAGGCGGTTTTTAGGCCCGGCGAGGTCGCCCTCATTGATGAAAAGGTGTTTCTCGCTCCTCCCCATGAGTTTCCGGAACTCTCCCACCTGGCCCCGGTGGAGGAAGCTCCCGAGGAGATTCGGGAGGTGGAGGAGTATACCGGCCCCACCGCCGATGAACTCCGCCGGGAGGCGGAGGAATTTAAGGCCCAATGGGAGATCCGGCGGGAGGAGATGATCCGGGCGGCCAAGGACGAGGCGGAGGCTATCCTGATGGATGCCCGGGAGGCGGCCCGGCGGGAGATGGAGCGGAAAGCCGCCGAAGGACAGGAGGAAAAGCGCCGGGCCGGGGAAGATGCGGAGGAGATCATCGCCGCCGCCCGGGAGAAGGCCGCCGCCATGGACGCGGATGCCCAAGCCGCTATTGAGCAGGAACGGAAAGCCGCGGAAGCCCAAGGGGTGGAAGCGGGCCGGACGGCGGGCTTCGAGGAGGGCTGGGCCGAGGTGGATCGGCTCATCCAGCGGACCCGGACGGCCTTGGAGCGGGCCCAGGACAAGCGGATGGAGATCCTGGAGACCACGGAACAACAGCTCATCGATCTCGTCCTCCTCATCTCCCGGAAGGTGATCAAGGTTCTTTCCGAGAACCAGCGGAACGTGGTGATCTCCAACGTCGTCCATGCCCTGCGGAAGCTCAAGGGCCGGGGGACGGTCATCATCCGGGTAAATCTCGTGGACGTAAAACTCACCACCGAACATACCCAGCGTTTCATCCAGCTTCTGGAAGGGGGCTCTTCCATCCAGGTGCTGGAGGATTCGACGGTAGATCCCGGGGGCTGCATCATCGAAACCGATTTCGGCGAAATTGACGCGCGGATCTCCAGCCAACTGGCGGAACTGGAAAGCAAAATCCTGGAACTCTCTCCCATCAAAGGGAAGGTTAAACCCTCTTCAAAGGGAGCCTGACCATGGAAAGCTTCATTACCAAATACCTGGAGACCGCCGAAGGGATAGACCCCATCAAGTGGGTGGGCCGGGTGGTCAAGGTCCAGGGCCTCCTCATTGAAAGCCGGGGGCCCCGGGCGGTGATCGGCGAGATCTGCCGGATCGAGGCTCCCAAGGCGGGGGGAATTATCCGGGCCGAAGTGGTGGGCCTCCGGGGGGAGATCGTACAGCTCATGGCCTACGGGGAAACCGCGGGGCTTGAGATAGGGGACCGGGTGGTGGCCTCCGGCAGCCGTCTGGACGTGGCCGTGTCGGATAAGCTCCTGGGCCGGGTCCTGGATGCCCTGGGGAATCCCGCCGACGGCAAGGGGGAAATCGAATCCCTGCTCCGGTATCCTGCGGAGGCTTCCCCCCCGGATCCCCTGCAGCGGAAACAGATAAGCCGGCGGATCGCCACCGGGGTACGGGCCCTGGACGGCCTGCTGGCCATAGGCCGGGGGCAGCGGGTGGGCATTTTTTCCGGCTCCGGGGTGGGCAAATCCACCCTCCTGGGCATGATCGCCCGGAACACCAACGCCGACGTAAACGTGGTGGCCCTGATCGGAGAACGGGGCCGGGAAGTGAACGACTTTATCGAGAACGACCTGGGCCGGGAGGGCCTGGCCCGGAGCGTGGTGGTGGTGTCCCCTTCCAATGCTCCCCCCCTCTCCCGGATCCGGGGGGCCTATGTAGCCACCGCGGTGGCGGAATACTTTCGGGATCAGGGGCTGGACGTGATGCTCCTCTTCGATTCGGTAACCCGCTTTTCCCTGGCCCAGCGGGAGATAGGCCTGGCCATCGGGGAACCCCCGGCTACCCGGGGCTATCCCCCCAGCGTCTTTGACACCATGCCCAAGCTGCTGGAACGGTCCGGAACCTCCGATCGGGGAAGCATTACCGCCTTCTATACCATCCTGGTGGAGGGGGACGATATGGATGAACCCATTGCCGATACCGCCCGGGGCATCCTGGACGGCCACATCGTCCTCTCCCGCCGCCTCGCCGAGGCCTACCATTACCCCGCTATCGATGTCTTAGCCAGCGTCTCCCGGCTGGCCCCGGTGGTTTCAGGCCCCGGGAGCCGTAAGGCGGCGGGGTATATCCGCCGGCTCATGGCCCTTTATGCGGAGAACGAAGATCTGATCACGTTGGGGGCCTATGCGGCGGGGACCAATCCTGCCGTAGACGAGGCTATCGCAAAGAAACCTGCTCTTGACGCCTTCCTCGTTCAGGGGATGGACGAAAGGTCCTCGGTGAAAGAAACCTTGTCGGCGGTAGCGAAAATTTCCGATATGCAGATCCCGGAGGAAGAAATGGACGCCTTTCAGGAAGGGGCCTCTCCGGGGGAAGCCGCCGGGGCTGAACCGGTATCGGTTGGCGAAGGCGCCGCCGGTACCGGCGCCTTGAGGGAAGGGACCGGATGAGGGCTTTCCGCTT
Organism: Spirochaetaceae bacterium; assembly: GCA_031288215.1. Taxonomy (GTDB): domain Bacteria; phylum Spirochaetota; class Spirochaetia; order Treponematales; family Breznakiellaceae; genus JAIRMO01. Next base: position 29,292 of record JAITRV010000063.1, read on the forward strand.
TAGTCTTCAGAAGGTCCTGGAACTCCGATCCCACCGGGAACGGGAAAAGGAGGTCGTTCTGGGCCGGGCCCTGGGGCTCCTCCACGAAATTGAGACCTCCCTGGCGGTATTGGGGGAAGAGCGCCTCCGGGCGGCCGCGGAACAGTTCTCCCGGGCCCACGGGGCCGAAGAAATCCTGGCCTTCGATCGCTATATCCGCCGCCTGGATGAAAGCCAGGAACGGTTCCTGCGGGAAGCGGCCATGGCGGAACTCAAGCTTGCCGAGGCCCGGGAAGAATACCTTGAAGCCGCCCGGGACCGCAAGGCGCTGGATAAACTGAAGGAACGCCGGCTGGCGGAGTACCGGGAGGCCCGGAAGCTTGAAGAAACCAAGAACCTGGACGATATTTCCCAGGGGGCTCCCGCCCGGAGGGCCGTGACGGGAATGGTTTAGTCCTTCAATATTCCGGCGGAGGCGATGTTTTCTATACTGTACAAGACCGCATTATGCCGATTATTATAATAGTTATGGAATATTACAGGCGAAGATCCTTGACTTTCTTCGGGGGACTGGGCGTTCTTGTGGCAGCGGTGACCCTGGCGGTTCCGGCTTTTTCCCAGGAGGGGAGGAGTGCCGTTTTTACCCCCTTTATCTCTCGATTGACCGCGGAGGGGAGGAATAACCTCATCCGGCTTACCTGGACGGATTCCCGGG
>JAITRV010000100.1 GCA_031288215.1 Spirochaetaceae bacterium
CGGCAATATCTTTACCCAGACGGGCTATACCTTTGCCGGGTGGAACACCGCGGCTAACGGCAGCGGCACAAGCTATGCCGCCGGGGCGAGTGTAACAAACCTGGCCGCCGCGGGGACAACGGTAACCCTCTACGCCCAGTGGCAGATCTACTGGGACGGTACGGGAAGATTTGTTGGAATTTCCTACGATGGTACCAAAGTTGCCTGGTCCAGTGATGAGGGCCTATCCTGGAACGAGGCTGACACGGGTCTGACCTTTGGGGTAACTAGTATGGCCTACGGCAACGGCGTGTTCGTAGCGGGTGGCGAGGGCTACACCGCCTGGTCCGACAATGGGGGCGGGACCTGGAATTCTGTGGAACTCCTGCCGGCGAGTTCCGCCAATTGGGAGAATATGGCCTACGGCAACGGCGTGTTCGTAACGGTTGACAGAGGGGTTCCTGAGGTCCACAACACCTCGGGCAAGAGCCGGACTGCCGCCTACTCCATAGACAATGGGAAAACCTGGACGCTGACGACCCTGCCGAGCGAGGACTATTGGGGGCCTGTGATCTACGGCGAGGGGGTGTTCGTAACAATTGCTGCGGGAAGCAATTTTACCACATACTCAAGCACGAATGCCGCCTACTCTAAAGACTATGGGAAAACTTGGCAACTGGCGACCCTGCCGAAAAACGAGTACTGGACGGCTGCAGCCTACGGTAACGGCGGGTTCATAGCGATTCCCGATAACAACACCAGGGTCGCTTGGTCCGACAATGGTGAAACCTGGAGCTCGGAAGGGTTAGCGATGCTGCCTTTTCCCCGCCTGTTTTACTCCGTGACCTGCGGCAACGGCGTGTTCGTATCGGTTAGATTTACCACCAGTGACGAATACTGCAAGGCCATCTATTCCGACGACAATGGGCAAACCTGGAATGTGGTGGACGTGGGGAGGCCGAGGAAGGGAAGCAACTATGTCGGAGATGTGGTCTTCGGTAACGGAACGTTCCTAGTGACTACCAACGATGGCCTCTCCCTATATTCCAAAAACAATGGGCAAACCTGGGCGCAGGGGGGAGAGTTTTCTTTTAATATAATGCAATCTATGGCCTACGGCGCAAGATAACTCCGCGGAGGCGTCAGGCGTCCGTATTCAGCCCTCCCCTTCGGGGGAGGGCTTCTTTTTTCCCCTCAAACTGGGCATTGTTGTACGGTTCTTTTCGGAAAGTAACTGCAGGAGCCCTGGTTTTTCTTCATTTTTACATTGACAAAGCCCCTCCCCCCCTGTATACTGAACCGGAAGGAATATGAAGGGCCGGTGTGATTTTGTCCCACCGGCGCCTGACATTCCCCGAGAGGGATATCAGAATGCGGTGTGAATCCGCGGCGGTCCCGCCACCGTAACCGGGGATGAAAGGGGTAATCAGGATTCGGGGAAGGAGCCGTTCCCTCCGCCGGTGCCTGATAGCGCCATTATGGGAAGGGTGTTGTCCCTTCCGGTAAGAAGGCGCTCCGAGTAATGCGATCCGGAAGCCGGGAGACGGTCCCTATCATGGTTGCCTGGAACCTTCGGTATAAGGGGGGACGCGCGGCGTTTTATCGGTGCTCTTCATCTTCCATGCCAATGGTGCCGGCTATAGCATTGCCCGGGGGCTTTGTATACGGTAAAGGGATCGGGCTGATTTGTCCCTGATGATGAGAGAGGTGGGCCGGTGAATATACGTATGGCGGGGATCGATTGTCAGGGGGCGGATGTCGATACTCGGGAACCCTTCGCGTTTACGGAAAACGCGCTTTTTGACGCCCTCTCGTATATGGCCGCGGAGTATCCCCATCTGGGCTGCGTGATCATTTCAACCTGCAACAGAACGGAACTTTGGATCAGCGGGAAGCGGGAGGAAGACCCCGGACCGGACACCCTGCTCTGCGGCCTGCGGAACCTGTCCCCCGCCGCATATGGGGGCCGCCTGGTATGCCGCCGGGGGGAGGACGCCGCGGCCCACCTCTTCTCCCTGGCCTGCGGCCTCAAGTCCCTCCTCCGGGGGGAAAACCAGATCCTCGCCCAGGTGAAGGGGGCCCTGGAAACCGCCCGGAAGGCCAAAAGCACCGACCCCGTCCTGGACCGGCTCTTTCAACTGGCCGTCACCTACGCCAAACGGGTAAAAACCGAGACCGGCCTCAGCCGGGTCAACCCCTCCACCGCCTCCGCGGTGGTGAAACTCATCGCATCCTCCCGGGACACGATGGAGGGCCTCCGGTGCATGGTCATCGGGAGCGGGGTCATCGGCAGGCAGACCGCGGCCCTCCTGGTCCGTTCCGGCTGCCGGGTGACGATCCTGAGCCGCCGGCACCGCCGGGACGCCGTCATCCCCTCGGGCTGTGAAGCCATGGGCTTCGACGACCGGTACCGGCTGCTCCCGGAGTGCGACGTCATTATCAGCGCCACCGCCAGCCCCCACCATACCCTCACCTACGATGAGGTCTCCCGGATCATCGACCGCCGGGACCGGCTTTTTATCGATCTGGCGGTGCCCCGGGATATGGAAGCGGAACTGGGGACCCTGCCGGGGGTAACCCTCCTGGACATCGACCGGATCCGAAACGAGGGCCCTGAGGGCCTTCGATCCGGTGACCGGAATTCCGATGAGGGGGCCGTTCAAAGAATAATCGCCGAGGGGATCGCCGAAATGTCCGACTGGTACAAGTTCCGCGCCTATGTCGACGGTATCGGAGAAATCAAAGCGGCGGCCTCCCGGGATATGCTGATGCGGCTGGACCGCTTCATCCGGGACCTGGGGATAGCGGGTGAAACCGGGGTCAAGCTTCGGGAAGGGATCGCCGAAAGCTCCCAAAAGGTCCTGGGGAAGATACTCTTCGGCCTCAAGGATTCCCTGGAGCCCCGCTTATGGGAACCCTGTCTCCGGGGCATCCGGGAGGCCGCCCTGAGGGTCCGGGACCCGGAGGAAAAGGCCGGGTGAGGGGAAGGATGAAGCTCTTTGTGATAGGCATCGGGCCGGGTCATGAACGGTACCTCACCGCCGAAGCCCGGGAGGCCCTGGAACGCGCCGAGGTGGTGGCGGGCTATCCCCTGTACCTCGGCCTCATCCGGGACCTTATCCGGGGGAAGCGGCAGCTTTCCACCCCCATGCGGAAGGAGGAAGTCCGCTGCCGTATGGCCCTGGAGTCCGCCGCGGGGGGGAGCGTCACCGCCCTGGTCTGTTCCGGGGACGCCGGGGTCTACGGCATGGCGGCCCTGGTCTACGAGCTCGCCCCGGAATACCCGGAGGTGGAGGTCGTCATCGTGCCGGGGATAACCGCCGCCCTGAGCGCCGCGGCGATCCTGGGATCGCCTTTGACCAACGACTTCGCGGTGATAAGCCTCAGCGATCTCCTCACCCCCTGGGACGAAATCGAACGCCGCCTGGCCGCCGTCGCCGCCGCCGGCCTGGTCCTCTGCCTCTACAACCCCGCCAGCGCCAAGCGGAGATCCCATCTGAAGCGGGCCTGCGATATTGTCTTACGGCGCCGGCCGGAGGATACGGTCTGCGGCCTGGTGCGGAACGCGGGCCGGGAGGGGGAATCGAGCCGTTTTCTCAGCCTGGGGGAACTGCGGGACGCCGAGGCTGACATGTTCACCACGGTGGTCATCGGCAACGCCTCCACGGCCCTCATCGGGGAAAGGATGGTTACCCCCCGGGGCTACCGTCATGACTAGGATCGTCGTTTTTGCCGGGACCGTCGAAGGCCGGATGTTCATTGAGGAATTTCAGCGGGCCCTGGGCCCCGCCGCCCAGGGTTCCTATCAACTGCGGGTGTTTACCGCCACCGATTATGGCCGGGAACTCCTCCTGGAGTCTATCGCTCCCCGGGGGGACGGCCACGTTCCCCTCAACATCGAGATTATCCCGGGGAGGCTCGACGCCGAGGGGATGTACCGGGAGTTCCTCCGGTTTAAGAGCGATTTCGTGGTGGACTGCACCCACCCCTATGCGGACGAGGTTACCGGGAACATCAAGGAGGCCTGTAGGAGGGCCCCCTGCGAATACCTCCGGCTCCGGCGGGAGGCCGGGCCGACGGATGATTCGGTGGTGTCCGTGGACACCCTCGCCGGGGCCGCGGCGTATTTGCGGGATAAAGCGGGGAATATCCTCGTTACCACCGGGAGCACGGAACTGGAGCCCTTTAAGGACCCGGCCCTGCGGAACCGGGTATTCCTCCGGGTCCTCCCCCTGGAGGAGAGCATCGGGAAATGCCGTTCCCAGGGCTTCCCCCCCCGGAACATTATCGCCATGCAGGGGCCCTTTTCCGAAGACCTGAACCGGGCGCTGATCCGCCAGTTCAATATCTCCTGGCTCGTGACCAAGGAAACCGGCGGCGGCGGGGGCTACCCGGAAAAGCTCCGGGCCGCCCGGGGGGAAGGCGTCCCCGTGGTGGTCCTCCGCCGGCCCCCGGAGGACCAGGGCCGGAATCTCCGGGAAATCCTGGATATCCTCGGGGTGGCGGCAGGGCCGGCGCTTCCGCCGCCATCCCGGGACCGGTGGTTTCCGGTCTTCCTCAACGTCACGGGGAAACGCTTCCTCCTGGTGGGGGGCGGGACGATAGCCCTCCGGAGGGTTCGGACCCTCCTCAAATTCGACTGCGTCCTCACCATCCTCTCGGAGCATCTCTGCGGGGAACTGCGGGAACTGGCGGAGGAACACCGGGACCGTATCGAAGTGGTCGAACGGCCCTTTGCCCGGGGGGACTGCGGGCCCGCTCCCCCTCCGGGGCCCTTTCTGGGGGTTTTGGCCTTGACCGATAAGCGGGAGGTAAACCGCCTGATTGCGGAGGAGTGCCGGGAGAAGGGGATCCCCGTTTCCGTGGCGGATCGCCGGGAAGATTCGACTTTTTATTTCCCCGCGGTGGTATGTTCAGGGGACCTGGTGATCGGCCTCTCCTCCGGGGGGAAGGATCACCGGCTGGTAAAGGATGCGGCGGAAAAGGTCCGGCGGATTTTTGAAGCGGCGGATGAGGGGGAAGCGGTATCCCCGGGGGATACCGCCCAACGGGACCGCTCCCCAAAGGACGACCTATGACGAGGACGATACGGATCGGGAGCCGGGAAAGCCGGCTGGCCCTTGTCCAGACGAAGCTCGTGAGCCGCCGGATAGAGGAGCTTTGTCCCGGCATATCCTGCGAAATTATCCCCATGAAGACCCGGGGGGACCTGATCCTGGATCGGCCCCTGGACGCCCTGGGGGGAAAGGGGCTTTTCACCGGGGAATTAAACCGGGCCCTGCGGGAAGACCGCCTGGATCTGGCGGTCCACAGCCTCAAAGACCTGCCCATGGACCTGGAGGAGGGCCTGGAGATCCGCGCCTATCCCCCCCGGGAAGACCCCCGGGATGTCCTGGTCCTTCCCCTGGGGCAGGAGGAGGCGGATTTTTCGAAAAGCGCGGGCTGCTGCGGCCTGCGGCGGAAACTCCAGTTCGCCGACCTTTACCCCCGCTGGGCCGTAGCGCCTATCCGGGGGAACGTCCCCACCCGGCTGGACAAGCTTGACCGGGGGGATTACGGCGCCCTGATCCTGGCCGCTGCGGGGCTGAAACGCCTGGGCCTGGACCACCGGATTTCCCGGTTCTTCGATCCGGTTGAGATGATCCCCGCCGCGGGGCAGGGGACCCTGGCGGTGGTCGCCCGGCAGGGGGCGGATGCGGGCTTCCTCTCGGCCCTGGACGATCCCGAAAGCCGGCTTTGTTCCCTGGCGGAACGGGCCTTCGTCCGGGCCCTGGGGGGAAGCTGCAACGCCCCCATCGCCGCCTATGCCCGGATCCAGGGGGGC
>JAITRV010000142.1 GCA_031288215.1 Spirochaetaceae bacterium
CGATTTCCAGGGGCTCTGAGGTAAGCCGGTATTCGGAGATGAATTCGAGGGCGTCCCGGTAGGCTTCGAGTTCCAGCTTGATAGCCTGGACGAAGGCGGGATGCCAGGGGATAGCGGAGGAGGAAGGGGGCGTCTGCTGAGCCATGGGGTAACTCCTTGAGACCAGGATAGAGGAAAGGCCGGTTCCTATCAAGCCATGGCCGCCGGACACCCCGCCGGCTGGTCCTCGCGGCACGGGCCGGCACGCAAGAGATCTGCCGGGGGGTCCTGGCGGCTGTGAACACACGGGGCCCCCCCGGGGTCCCCCCCATGTGTTCACACCGCCCCCCCCCTTCGCCATTTTTGCCCGTGCCGGCCCGTGCCGCTATTTCCGGCGGGTATCCGGCGGCCCTGCCTTTACGGCGTTGAGGCGGGGCCCGCAGCCGGGAACGGCAGCCTTGGCCGGTTGGAGTGAGGGCCGTACGGTTGCAAGAAGCCCGCCCCCCAGCGCAGGCTTCTTGCAAGCGTAAAGCCTCCACCTCCCACCGGCCAAGGCACCCGCCCCCGGCAGCCGTACCCGCCCCCACGCGGAAAGGCAGGGCCGCGGATACTCCCGCCGGAAAAACCGGCACGGGCCGGCATGGGGGGCGCAGAAATCACGACGGGGGGTGTCAGGGGGGAAAACATAGGGAGGGGCCTCCGGAGGGAACCCTATGTTTTCCCACCGCCAGGACCCCCCCGCAGATCTCTCTTGTGCCGGCCCATGCCGGCCCGTGCCGGGAGGACCAGGCAGCGGGTATCCCCCGGTCGGGAACGAGGCCTCACGCCTGGGGGTATGTCGTCTTGAGGGCCTTTTCTTTCTCAAAGCGCTGAAAGGCCAGGGTGATGAGACGGTCGATGAGGCTGCTATAGGAGATGCCGGCGGCTTCCCATAGTTTGGGGTACATGCTGATTGAGGTGAACCCCGGCATCGTGTTGATTTCGTTCACCAGGATCTCGCCCCCCGCTTTCATAAAGAAATCCACCCGGGCAAGGCCCTCGCAGCCAAGGACCCGGAAGGTCTTCACCGCCATTTCCCGGACTTTCCGGGCCGCCTCCTCGGGGATCTTCGCGGGGATCTCCAGGGCCGCCCCGTTTTCGTCCAGGTATTTCGCGTCATAGGAATAGAATTCATGGGAGGGGATCACCTCCCCCGGCCCCGCGGCGAGGGGCTCCTCGTTTCCCAGGACGGCGCACTCCAGTTCCCGGCCGGGGATAAACTCCTCCAGGAGTATCGTGGTGTCGTAGGCAAAGGCCGCTTCCACCAGGCTCCGGTATTCCCCCTCGTGGTGGATCTTCGCCACCCCCACGGAGGAGCCCATGTTGGCGGGCTTCACGAAGAGGGGGAGCCCCAGCCGCTCCGTCAGTTCGGCGAAGGGGGGCAGGGCCTCGTGGGACTTCAGGGCCGCAAATTTCCCGATGGGGAGGCCGCCGTCCCGCAGGAGCCGCTTCATCACATCCTTGTCCATCCCCACCGCGGAACCCAGGACGCCGGAGCCGACGAAGGGAATATCCGCCAGCCGGAGGAGCCCCTGGACGGTCCCGTCCTCCCCAAAGGGGCCGTGGAGGATGGGGAAAATCACGTCGATGACCTGGTCCTTGGACGGGGCGCCTTTCAGGGCGCTCAGGTTAGAAATCACCCCGCCGCTCCGGGGAAGGAGGGCCACCGCATCGCCGGCCTGGTTCAGGGCGATCCGCTTGGGATCGTCCGCGTTCAGCAGAAATTCCGACTCGTCGTTCAGGAGCCAGCGGCCGGACTTGTCGATGCCGATCAGGACGGGGCGGTACTTTTCCCGGTCTATGGCATCGAAGATGTTTTTTGCCGATTGCAGGGAAACCTCATGCTCCGCGGATTTTCCCCCGAAAAGGATGCCCACCGTGATTTTTTTTGACATGTTCCTGCCTCCCTGAACGCCTCCGGCCCTCGCGCCGGACGCCGCCGCCCTTCTATTTGATCGCCGCGGCCAGTTCCCCGATAACCCGGTCGGCATCGGCGTAGAGCACCTGGCAGGTTCCCACCTGGCGGTGTCCGCCCCCGCCGTATTTGAGCAGCAGGTTCCCCAGGTCAACCGTGGCGGTGGGGTTCACGACGCTATACCCGGCGGTGATGACGCAATTCAGCTTGTTTTTGCCGTCGACAATCCACAGGGATATGTTTTGATTGGGAAAAAGGGTATAAATGAGGAAGCGGTTCCCCGCATAGATGGTCTCGACCCTCCGGAGGTCCGTAATGAGGACGTTGCCCTCGGTCCTGGTATGGCTGAGGAGCATTTCCCGAAAAAGGGGGGCCTGTTCAAAATACACTTCAATCCGTTCTTTGACATCCGGCAGGGCCAGCAGTTCCTCAATATCCTTGTCCGCGCAGGCTTGGGCCAGTTTTTTCATCAAATCGTAGTTGCTGATGGTAAAATTTCTGAACCGGCCCAGTCCGGTCCGGGGGTCCATGATAAAGCCCAGCAGGACCCAGCCCTGGGGGTTGAGGATCTCCTCCGGGCTCAGGTCGGCGGAATCGACCTTATCGACAAATTGGATCATCCTGTCGAAACGGCCGAGTTTTTCCCTGCCTCCATAATACTCATACACCAGCCGGGCGCAGCTCCGATCCTGCCGGACTATCCCCTCCGCTTGAACAGGGCCCTTGATCCGTTCCATTTCACTGGAATGATGGTCAAACCAGACTTTACAGCCCTTGATATACGGTATATTGGCGACAATATCATTTTCCGTCGCCTCCACCAGCCCGTCCTGCACATCCTTGGGATGAACGAATTTCCACTCATCAATGAGTCCCAGATATATCAAAAGGGCCCCACAGGCTAACCCATCAAAATCCGATCGGGTTATTAATCTCATAAGGGATAAACCTCCTGTCGTTCTTAACGTTTCATTTCACGTCCGGCATTTTTTCCCTGAATGTATCTATTCTACCCTATGATTTCGATAAAATCAACCGGGCCCGGCAGCGGCGTTTACTCAAGCATTGGTAATCGTGCCCCGGCTTGGGGGGAAGATAAGGTTGAGGATGATCCCCACCAGCGTTGCCAGGGCAACCCCGGCAAGCTCGAACTGAAGATCCCCGGTGATGGTAAAGGCCAGCCTGCCGCCGCCGATGCCGATGACAAAGATCACCGAAGATATCGTCAGGTTCCGCTTGTCCTTGTAATCCACCCCGCTTTCCACAATGGTCCGCAGGCCGCTGGAGGCAATGATGCCGAAGAGGAGCATGGAGATGCCCCCCATCACCGGCGTGGGAATGGTCCTGATCAGGGCGCCGAATTTCTGAAATAAGGACAGGATCACCGCGATGACCGCGGCGCCGCCGATGACCCAGACCGAATAGACGCGGGTGATCGCCATGACCCCGATGTTTTCCCCGTAGGTGGTATTGGGAGGGCCTCCCCAGAGGCTCGCCCAGGTGGTGGCCAGGCCGTCCCCCGCCAGGGTACGGTGAAGGCCGGGGTTTTTGTAGAAATCCTGACCAACCACCTTGCTGGTTACCAGGGTATCCCCCAGGTGTTCGCAAATGGTGGCCAGGGAAACGATCACAAAGGTTACGACCGCCACGAAGTTGAACCGGGGCACTCTGAATTGGGGGAATCCAAACCAGGGAGCGTCCCGCACCCCCTGAAATTCAATGAGCCCGTAGGCGGGGAAAAATAAGCCCATGATGAGGGTAAAGAGGTAGCCCGCCACGAGGCCGATGAGGATGGGGATGGTACTAAAAAAGCCCTTGAACAGAATATTCGCCGCCACGGTTACCCCCAGGGTGACGAGGGCGATGGAGAGCATCACCAGGCTGTAGTTCCCCGCCGGGTCGTTCATTGCCATGGTCATGGCGGTGGGGGCCAGGTTGAGGCCGATCACCACGATGACCGAGCCGATGACCACCGGGGGCAGGGCCTTGTCCAGCCAGTTTTTGCCGGCGAATTTGATAATGAGTCCCACCGCGCAGTAGAAAAGCCCCGCCGCAAAGGAGGCGCCCAGGGCATAGGGCATCCCAAAGGAGGAGGATATGCCGATCAGGGCCGGAATAAAGGCAAAAGAAGACCCCAGGAAGGCGGGGACCTTGGCGCCGGTAATCAGGATGTAGAGCAGGGTCCCCGTTCCGGCGGTAAAGAGGGCGGTTGACGGGTCTAAGCCGGTGAGCAGGGGCACCAGGATAGTCGCCCCGAACATGGCAAAGACATGCTGGATACTGAGGGGTATCCAGTGTCCCAAGGAGGGCCGAGCCCGGGGGCCTAAAATTTCATTGCGAATCATCGTTTTCTCCCTATAAGTTTCATGTACTATATATCACTTTTGAACCAAGGGGAAGGCCGCGGGGATACCCCCAGGGGTTATTCCCCACCGGCACGGAAGGATCAGCCGCACGGCAGGGCAGGCAGGGGGATACCCCCGGGGCTTTTCCTCACCGGCACGGGGGGCGATGAAGACGGGGGGTCCTGGCGGCTGGGAAAACACGGGGCCCGCCCGGTGGGTCCCCCCCATGTTTTCTCACCGCCACCCCCCTTCGCCTTTTTCTCCCCCCGTGCCGGTTATTTCCTCCGGGGGTATCCCCCTGCCTGCCCTGCCGCTTCGCCGGTTCCGGCTGTGCCGGCGCGGGACAGGGGTGGGGGTATCCCCGCTTTGCCGGAGGGGGCCTGGTCCCGCCGCCGGATGAGGCTGCCGAGGCCGGCTGGGGGGGAGGCGGGGGTGGGGGGCAAGAAGCCGGGACGAGGGGGGCGGCTGAATTTGGTGCCTGGCACCATAGGGGAGACGCCGCTCGTCCTTCGCCGGACGCCGGTGAAGGAGGCGCGGCTAGAGGCGGCGGAAATACTGCTGCTGTCGGACGCCGTGTACATCATGAGCGGGAAACCGGGGGAAATAACGCGCCGCTTCGACATTGCCCCCATCCGCGCCCAAACGCCGGATTT
>JAITRV010000180.1 GCA_031288215.1 Spirochaetaceae bacterium
GCCCGGATAAGCCCCAGGGTGCCGTACTTTGCCTTGGGCCGCCCGTCTTCCAGGGGAAAGTCCTCGGTCAGGGCGTAGCCCATGCCCATGAGGAGGCCCCCTTCGATCTGCCCCTCCGCTGATTTGGGGTTCACCACCGAACCGATGTCGTAGGCTGCCACGACTCTTTCCACCCTGCCTTCGCTGTCGAGGATGGCCAGGGTGGCGGCGTAGCCGTAGGCCACGTGGCTTACCGGATTGGGTTTGTCGCTGCCCATGGGATCGGTGACGCCGGAAAATTCGCCGTAAAATTCCTGGCCCTCCAGGGACGCTAAATCGGCCCCGGCGTCCAGGGCGGCCTTGAGTTTCAGCGCCGCCTGGCGGGTGGCCTCACCGGCAAACACGGTCTGCCGGGACGCGGTGGTGGTGCCCGAATCGGGGGTCCGGCGGGTGTCCGGCGGTTCGGCCAGGACCCGCTCCGGCGAAATTTGCAGGGTTTCGCAGACAATCTGGGTGGTCACCGTGGCCATGCCCTGGCCTATACAGGCGGCGCTGGTCCTGATGTGGACGATGCCCTCCTCCACCGAAAGGATGCAACGGCCTATGTCGGGAAGCCCCACCCCGATGCCGGAATTTTTCAACGCGCAGGCAATGCCCACGATTTTTCCCGCGGCGCGGTTTTCTTCATATATATCCTTCAGCGCCATGAGGCAGGCTTCCAGTTCCGTGTCGTCCCCGGCTATCTGGCCGTTGGGGAGGACCTGGCCGGGCCGGATGGCGTTGCGGCGGCGGATCTCCCAGGGGCTGATCCCCACCATGTTCGCCAGCAGGTTGAGGTTGCTTTCCGTGGCGAAACAGCTCTGGCAGACCCCGAAGCCCCGGAAGGCGCCCCCGGGGGGATTGTTGGTGTACACCGCCTTGCCGTCAATGTCGATGACCTGGTAGTTGTAGGGCCCCGCCGCATGGGTGCAGGCCCGCTGAAGCACCGGCCCTCCCAGGCTGGCGTAGGCCCCGGTGTCGGAGACGATCACCGCCTTCATGGCGGTAAGGATGCCGTTTTCATCGCAGCCGGTGGTAAAGTCCATTTCCATGGCGTGCCGTTTGGGGTGGAGGTTGATGCTTTCCTGCCGGGACAGGAGGACCTTCACCGGCTTTTTGAGTGTCCAGGCCGCCAGGCAGGCGTGGTGCTGGACGCTCATATCCTCCTTGCCCCCGAAACCGCCGCCCACAAGCTGGCCTTTCACATGGACTTTTTCTTTGGGAATCCCCAGCATCCGGGAACATTCCCGCTGCTCATCGTAGATGCTCTGGCCCGCGGAATAGAGGGTGATCCACGGCAGACCATCATCGCCTTCCACAATAATGCTTTGCGATGTTCCGCCATGCCCGTCGCTCACCGGAGGGCCAGGGACAATAGACGCCAGAAGTTTCCCGGCGGGTACGGTACGCAAGGCGCCGGCGGGAAGGGCGACGGCGCATTCGGGCTCCATAAAGGCGTGTTCGGTAAAAGGCACCGAATAATGGCGGCTCACCACGTACTTCGACGCGGCCAGCACCGCGTCCGCGTCCCCCCGGACCAGGTGTTCGTGGGAAAGAATATTTTTCTCTTTTTTGTGAATCAGCGGCGCCCCTTCCGCCATGGCGGCTTCGGGGCTGGTGAGGGGTTCAAGGACCTCGTAGTCCACCTGAATCAGGGCCTTGACCGCCTCCAGGTTTTCCTTATGGCCGCAGACCACCAGGGCCACGGTGTCGCCGATAAAGCGGGTAACGCCGCCCTCGGCTATCATCACGTCGTAGTCGGAGATAAATTCCAGGTGCCCGATCTTGATGTTGCCGGGCACGTCGGCGGCGGTAAGGACCGCCACGCAGTCCGGGTGGGCTTTGGCTTCCGAAGCGTCAATACGCAGCACCCTGGCCCGGGGATGGGCGGACCGGAGAGCCGAGGCGTGGAGCATCCCCTCGAATGCGAGGTCGTCCACATAGCGCCCCGTACCCAGGGTTTTCTCCTCCGCGTCCACCCGGTGCAGGTTCTCCCCCAGGAGCCCGGATGAGGGCTTCCGGGGAACGGGGCTGTTTTCCCGGAAAATCCGGGCGGCGATACGTATGGCGTCAACGATTTTTACGTACCCCGTACAGCGGCAGATATTGGGACGAATGGCCTTGCGGATCTCGCCGTCGCCGGCGTCAAGGTTCGCGTCCAGCAGGGCCTTGGCGCTCATCACCATGCCGGGGATGCAGAAGCCGCACTGTACCGCCCCGGCTTCGGCAAAGGCAAAGGCGTAGACTTCCTTTTCCCGTTCGGAAAGGCCCTCCACCGTAACCACCTGCTTGCCGGCGATTTTTGAAAGGGCCGTCACGCAGGCCCGGGTTGGCTTGCCGTCCACCAGGACCGTACAGGCCCCGCACGCCCCGGAGCCGCAGCCGTTTTTCACCGCCGTGAGGCGCAGGTCTTCCCGTAAAAAATCAAAGAGTTTTTTACCGGCTCTGCCGGAAACCTCTTGCCCGTTCACCGTCAGGGTACACACCGCTTCATCCATGCCTTATTCCTCCTACCTTTTTGAGAGAAACATTTTTCCGGTCCGGCAGCCAGGCCCGCTTTGGGCCTACATTTTGTTCATTATAATACTGAAAAATAATTTAGTCAAGTAAAAAAAACTCCAATTCGGGGCACCGGCGTTTTGTTCGTTAAAGGGGGGTCCGGGGGGCTTCCGGTCCCCCGGTGGGGGTCCGGGGGTGAAACCCCCGTCTTCGTCCGGGCAGCGCCATCCCGAGCGCGGATTTAGGGCCTTCCGGAGGCGGTCCCTTCCAGCAGGGAGAGGGTCCGCGGATCGTCAATATCCGTCAGCGGGGAAAGGGAAGGGGCTTCGGAAAAAGCCGGCCCGGGGATTTCCACGTTGATGAGGCGCTCCGGGTGGCGGCGAATCAGATCCCGGCCCTGCTCCCCCTCACCCAGGGCAAGCAATTCATCCCGAAAGGCGGCGGAAAACAGCACCGGGTTTCCCGGCTCCCCCCGGCAGCAGGGCCGGACGATGCGGCCGGGCCGGCGGGCCTCCACGATGGCGCTTACGGCGGCGGCGTCGAGGAGGGGTTGATCGCAGGGAAAGAACATATAGTACGCCTCCCCCGGGCCGCGGCCGTCTTCGGAAGCGGCCTCAAGGCCCAGGCGTATGCTCTCCCGGCGGCCCCGTTCGGGGTGCCGGTTGCGGATCACCCGCAGCCGTTCAGGGCCGCCGCCGGCAAGGGCACGGACCGGGTCTTTGGCGGCGACAAAGAAGATCCGGGTAAAACAATCCAGGCCGCAGACCAGGTCCACGGTATGCCGGGCCAGGGGCTTTCCCCGGAAAACGGCCAGGAGTTTGTCCGCCTCCCCGAAACGCCGGGAAAAACCGGAGGCCATGAGGATCGCGTAGATCCGGTCGACGGAAGACAAGCGTTACCCCCTTACTGATAATTCATTATAATGGGATAACCGGGTCTTGAAAAGTGCCGGACCGGCAGGTATACTGGGGTCCATGAATCTGCGTTTCAAGGGTGCGGGTCCGTGGAATCATTGAGCCGCTGGTTTGAAAAAAAATTCCTGCCCGAATATGCCGCCGATCCTCCGTCCGGGGGAAGGGTCTTTACCGTCATAGGCAGCGGGGGGAAGACCTCCCTCATCTGGCGCCTGGCCCTCAGCCAAAGGAGCCGGAAGGTTCTGGTGAGCCCCACCACGAAAATGTATCCTCCCCCGCCGGAAGCCCGGTGGTACGATTACTCTCTTTTTGGCCGGGAAGCAGCCTGCTTTCCGCCGGACGCGGGAAACGGCCCCGGCAGGGGAATCTGCCTGGCCGGTATTTTGAACGAAGGGACGGGCAAACTGGAGGCCCTGCCCCCGGAGGTACTCGAAACCATGGCCGGCGCCTATGATCTGATCCTGCTTGAGGGCGACGGTTCCCGGGGGCTTCCCCTCAAGGGCTGGACGGATCACGAACCGGTGGTTCCGCCCTGGACCTCCGTGAGCATCGGGATCATCCCCATCACCCCCCTGGGGGAAAACGTGTCGGAACAAAGGGTTTTCCGGCTTCCTCAGTTCAGCCGTTTGAGCGGCGCGAAGGAAGGGGAAACCCTCAGCCCCGCCCATCTGGCCGCGGTAATCGCGGGGCCCGCGGGGATGCCGGAGGGGGGAAAGGGCGGAGCGCGGAGCCTTTTCAGCGCCGCGCGGGGGAAAAAACTGCTGTTTATTAACCAGGTTGAGGATGAAGTCCGCCGGGAACAGGCCCGGCAGATCGTTTCCTGCCTTCCCGGCGATTTTCGCGCGGGACTCGCGGGGATTATCGCGGGTTCCGTGGAACAGGACCGGGTGGAGGTCTTGGACTGAGGGGGGCCTCAGCGG
>JAITRV010000219.1 GCA_031288215.1 Spirochaetaceae bacterium
GCAAAACCCACAGACAAAACTTGTCAGGCTGTTTGTCATAGGTTTTTGCATAGATAAGATAAGCATAGCGCCGGTTCTTCCGGTAGCTACTCCGTAATTCCTTATATTATAAGGAATTAAATTGGGCCTTCCTGGACTTGAACCAGGGACCTACGGATTATGAGTCCGCAGCTCTAACCAACTGAGCTAAAGGCCCGGCAAATTTCGTATTTATTTGTATCCCGGATAAACAAAAAAGTCAATCGCCTATTCCATAAACCCCAGGGGGAAATCCGGCGCACCGGTACGGCCGGCCCCTTGTGGTTACCCCCTCTTTACTCCATAATGAGAGTATACCCATACGAGGGGGGGCTATGCCTGAATTTCAATTTCCCAAAAGGCTCTTTGTTCTGCTGACCGTGCTGATCCTGGCCGCTGAAGGCGCGGCAGGGGAAGAATTCTTCTATAGATATGAATCGGGGACCCAGTACCGGATCCTTTCCACGGTGGAGGAGGAGGTCTATTTGAACCAGCGGCTGAACCACCGGGCGCGGATCCTGAACCGGATTGCCGTGGAGGTGGGGGAGGTTCAGGGCGGCGCCGCCCGGCACGAGGCGGTATTCGAGACCGCCGAGCAGTCCCGGGGGATAGACGGGGGGCAGTGGGTCTGGTCCCGGCAGTATGAGTCCCAATTCGACCGGGACCGGCTGGGGCATATCACCATAGACAGCGCTTATTTCATGCCCGTCGTGAGGAACGTGCCGGTCTTTCCCGGCAGGGACCTTAAACCTGGAGACAGTTGGTCTGCCGAGGGCCATGAGATGCACGATTTCCGGGACAGTTTCGGCATCGCCGCTCCCTACCGGATACCCTTTACCGCCAATTATACCTTCCTGGGCAGCCGGGAATGGAAGGGAAGCAGCTACCCGGCCTTTTCCGTATCCTACATAATCGTTACCGAGCCCGAGGCGGCGGCGGGGGTCTTCTGGCCCCGCAGGATCGTCGGGTCCTCGAGTCAGATTGTGTACTGGAATAGCGAGGCGGGCCGGGAGGCGGCCTACGAAGAGACCTTCCGTATGGTGTTTGAACTCTCCGACGGGACGGTCCTGGAATACCGGGGAACCGCGGAGGCGGAACTCATCGAGTCGGCGAAGCTGGACAAGGAGGCCGCCGCCCGGGAGATTTCCGGTGACATCGCCCGGTTGGGCCTGGAGGATACCTCGGTCAGGGTCGTGGAGGAGGGGATCGCCATCAGCCTGGAAAACATTCAATTCGAGGCGGATTCAGCGGAATTGGTCGTGGGGGAAAAGGCAAAACTCGACCAGATTGCCGGGATTCTCCGGCGCTACGGGGACCGGGATATTCTCGTGGGGGGGCATACCGCCCTGGCCGGCGGGGAGGAGGGGCGGCTGCGGCTTTCCCGGGAGCGGGCTGCCGCGGTGGCGGATTACCTGGTGAAGCAGGGGGCCCGTCAGAGCGACCGGATCGTCCTCCGGGGCTACGGCGCGGAACAGCCCCTGGGGGACAACAATACCGAAGCGGGCCGCCGGAGGAACCGGCGGGTGGAGATTACCATACTTGAAAATTAAGAAGGGATATGGTATAAACAGCCATCCATGAATTATTTCAACCCGGCCAATCTTGCTGTAATCGCCTGTCCCGGAGGGGAAGTTTTTGCCGACGAGGTAATTACCCATCTGAGAAAGAGCTATTATCATAACCTGCAAAAAACCGTCGCTCATCTGGCCCAGCGCTACGATCTGGAGGAGTCCAAGGTCATCAGAAAGGTCAATTTCATCAATAATGCGATTGCCCCCGCTTCTTTTGTACCGGAGAGTCCCGAGAAAATCCATACCCCCCGGTTTAAGGTTCCCGCCCGGTTTTCCATATTTCCCAACGGGGAAATAAAATCGGAAATCCTGGAATCCATCCGGGGCAAGGATGTCTATATTGTTCAGGATGTGGAGAATCGCTATCCGGTGCCTTTCAACGGCGGGGGGGTAACCAAGCCCCTTTCGGTGAACGATCATCTGATGGCGGTCTATGTTACCGTGGATGCGGTGAAACAGGCCGGGGCTGAACGGGTTACCCTGGTGGCCCCGACTTATCCCTATTCCCGGCAGCATAAGAAGAAGGGCCGGGAGGGGCTTACTGCGGGCCGGGTGGGGAATATTCTGGAATCCCTGGGGGTCAACCGGGTCATCACCCTGGATATCCATTCCCAGGAGATCGGGAATGCTTTTCACGAGATGCGGCTGGAGAACCTCCACGCCAGCTACCAGATCATCCGGGAGTTGCTGAAGATTCAGGGAATTCGGGATGAGGACCTGGTGGTGGTCTCCCCGGACACCGGCGCGGTGGACCGGAACAAATTCTATGCCACCGCCCTTAAGCGTCCCCTGGCCCTCTTGTACAAGGAGCGGGATTATTCCCGGGTTTCCAAGGACGCCCTGGAAAATAACATTTCCGCGCTTAAACTCCTGGGTAATGTCCGGGGCAAAACGGTGTTTATGGCCGACGATATGCTCGGTACCGGGGGAACCCTTCTCAAGGCCATGCGCTTCCTCAAGGAACAGGGGGCCGATAAGGTGATCGCCGCCATCAGCCTCCCCCTGTTTTCCGGGGATGCGGTGAAGTTCTTTAACGCCGCCTATGGGGAAGGGCTTTTTTACCGGATCATCGGGACCAACGCCATATACCATGAGGAGGTTTTGAAGCGGGAATGGTATATGAGCGTCAATATCACCAAGCTTTTCGCGAAAACCATTACCCGGCTCCACCAGGGGCTTTCCCTGAGTTCCCTCCTGGATAACCGGGCCATCATCGAAACCCTCCTGACCGAGAAATAGCGGGACCGGTATATTGTGATGGGCCTTTTTCTCTGCGTTGATATTGGAACCTCCTCCCTCAAGGCTTCGTATATTGACGGAGCGGGCCGCAGCCGGGGCTTTGTCCGGGTACCCTATGCCCGGGAGCGGCCGGGGCCGGCGGATGCCGGCGATTGGGAGGCGGCCTTTACCCGGGCCCTGGGGGCCCTCCGCCGGGAGGCTATGGCCCTGGGGGCCCATAGCCTGGAACCCGACGCCCTCTGCATCTCCGGGAACGGCCCCACCCTGGTCCCCCTGACCGCGGAAGGTGAGGCCCTGGGCCCCCTCCACTGGTACCGCGGCGGGGCCGCCGAGGGAGGGGCGGTCCCCCGGGACAGCCCTTCCCTGTTCCTCCCCTCGGCGGCGGCCTTCCGCAGGGAAAATCCCCGGGATTATGAGCGGAGCCGGTACTTCTTTTCCTCCCAGGAATGGCTTTCCTTCCGTTGCGGCGCGGAGCCGGTCACGGTACTCCCCTCGGCGGCCTACGAAAGCTACTACTGGGACGACGCTCAATGCGCCGCCCTGGACCTTGACCGGGGGAAATTCCCCCCCTTCGCGGGGTTGGGAAGCCCCATCGGGAAGGTCTCCGCCGCGGCGGCGGAGACCTTCGGCCTCCGCCGCGGATTGCCCATCATTGCCGGGGGGCCGGACTTCGTCATGGCCCTGATAGGGGTGGGGGCGGTCAAACCGGGGATCGTCTGCGACCGGGCGGGTACCTCCGAGGGGATCAACCTCTGCAGCGCCGTACCCTTCCGGGCCCCGCGGGTGCGGACCCTTCCCCATGTGGAAGAGGGGTTCTGGAATCTCGCCGTCATTCTGGCTTCGTCGGGCCGTTATTTCGAGTGGTTTCGGGACCTTACCGGCCAGACCCGCCGGGATTACGGGGATGTGCTGGGGGAACTCCTGCCCCCCCCTCCGCCGTCTTGCGGGGGAGGGGGGGGCAGGGGCCTCTGGGAAGCCGGGGAGGGCCTCCTCTTTCCCTCAATTTCCTCCCCGGGTAAAGGGGTGAGCGCCTTCCTGATGAACGCCTCCGGGGGCCTCAGCCGGGCCGCCCTGGGCCGGGCGGTGCTGGAAAGCCTGGGCTTCTCGGTGCGGGAGGCCCTGGATACCTTCCGGCGGCACGGCTTTCCCATTGCCGAGATGCGGCTCTCCGGGGGCCAGGGGAAAAGCCCCCTTTGGAACCAGTTCAAGGCGGACATTACCGGCTGCACCCTGCTGGAGCCGGAGATCATTGACGGGGAACTTGCCGGGGACGCCTGCGCCGCCGCGGCGGCCCTGGGGGAATACGGGGATCTCTCCCAGGCCGCGGCGGGGATGGTCCGCATTGCCCGGACCTACCGCCCTTCGCCGGAGGCCGCCCCCCGGTATGAGGAGCGGTTCCGGGCCTACCGGGACCTGCGGGAAAAGGCCGCTTCCTGGCTTTCGGGGATCATCCTATGAAGGTATACCGTATCCCCCCGGATAGCTCCGCGATTCTCTTTGACATGGACTCCACCCTCTATACCAATGAGGACTATATGCGGACCCAGATTGAAAAGCCCCTCCGGCGGCTGGCGGAACTCCGGGGGCTGACCCCGGATGCGATGAAGGGGGAAATCGAGAATTACCGGAAAGCCTGGACCGAGACCCATGGGGGAAGCATCAGCCTCACCACGACCTTCCGGGCTTTTGGCGTTTCCCTGGAGGAGAGTGTCCGCTGGCGGGAGGAACTCTACGAGCCCGAGCGCTTCCTGAAACCGGACCCCCTCCTCCGGGAGGCTCTTGAGGCGCTCCGGCCCTCCTTCCGTTTCGCCCTGGTGACCAACAACCCCGTGGCGGTGGCCCGGAGGACCCTCGCTGCCCTGGCAGTGGAGGACTTCTTTCCGGTCATCGTGGGCCTGGATAGCTGCCTGGTCTCGAAACCCCATCCGGCTCCCTTTCTCAGGGCAGCGGAACTCCTGGAGGCGCCTCCGGGGCAATGCGTCTCCGTGGGGGACCGCTATGACTTCGACCTGGCCCCGCCGCTGGAACTCGGCATGGGGGCCATCCTGGTGGAGGGGGTAGCGGACGTGTACCGCTTAAAGCCGGCCCTGCTTAGAACTGGTTCCGCGTAAAACCGGCCTTGCCGGCGAGGGCATTGATAAAACAGCCGTTTAATACCGCCAGGGGTTCAAAATCCAGAAAATTCAGGGCGGTTTTGTCGTAGAAGATCTTCACCTCGCAGGGGAATTCCTCATCGGCCTCGTAGTGCACCACCTTAACCGGCATCCGGGGCAGGAGGCAACGCCAGGGCTCCTGCATTTACTCAAAAAAAGAAGAAGAACCACGGACACACACGGACCAACACGGACTTGTTGTTTGAAATTCATGCGTTTGTCCGTGTGGTTCGTTTGGTCCGTGGT
>JAITRV010000252.1 GCA_031288215.1 Spirochaetaceae bacterium
TCCTTCCGGGTTCAGATGCTCTGCAGTATCTTTGGGGTGTTTATCATCCTGGTCCTTTCCACCGTCTACATCCTCTTTTCCGCCCGGAAACTGCAGGACATTTCCGACCGCAGCTTTGAACGGGAGCGGTTTATGAAGACCGTCCAGGAGGACCTCTCGGCCTACCAGGAACCCCTGCTGGAGTACCTCTCCACCCGTTCTTCCAACGCCCTCTCCCGGATCCTCATCAATTCCCAGATCCTGCGGGGAAAACTCCCGGTCTACTTCCCCGTCAGCGCCAACAAGGCGGAACTCCGGGAGCGGGAACTCTACCGCCTCATCTATGCCTACCTCAACCTGGCGGACGAGGCCATGGAAGAAAAGCGGGGCCGGTACATCGCCGCCTATACCGCCATCTACGACGAAATGGAGGGGCTCCTGGCCTATATCAACCGGGAGATCGAGGCCATCAGTACCGAGTATTTTCGCGGTCAGTTGGACGCCTACGGGATCTTCATGGCCGATTTCGGGACCATTCAATTTTGGAACCTCCTCTTCATCATCTTTGTTTCGATTTTTGCCATCTTCCTCCTGCTCCTTTCGGTGGATCGGATTACCACTCCCCTGGTCCGCCTGTCCGGCATGGCCGCGGAGCTTTCCGCGGGACATTTCGACATCGACGACCTGAAAACCGCCTCGGTCCGGGAGATGGACCAGGTGGTGGAGGCCTTCAACCGGATGAAGCACGAGATCCGTAAATTTATAGAAGAGATCCGCTGGCAGGAAAATATCAAACAGGAATACATGCGGGAACGGCTTCGGAACCTAAAGATGGAGGGCCTGGTGCGGCGTATGGAGATTTACACCCTCCAGGCCCAGATGAATCCCCACTTTCTCTTTAATACCCTGAATACGGGGATGCAGCTTGCCATCGTGGAGGGAGCGGACCGGACCGCCGAGTATATCGAGTTCATGGCCCAGTTGTTCCGGCATAATATCCGTAACCGGGAAATTATCGTGCCCCTGCGGCACGAGATAGAGGGAATCACGTCCTATTTCAATATCCTGAAGATCCGCTTTCCCAAGAGCCTCGACCTGGTCCTGGACTACGACGAGGAACTCCTGGACCAGGTGACGGTGCCGGTCTCCCTGCTCCAGCCCCTGGTGGAAAACTGCGTGGTCCACGCCTTCAAGAACGCCGCCGTCCAGGGCGGTATCGCCCAGGAAGCGGAGTTCCGGGGGGAAACGTCCCGGATCGTCCTGCGGGTGGAGAAAACCGGCGGGCGGCTGGTCCTCTCGGTCCGGGACAACGGCTGCGGAATGTCCCGGGAAACCGTCGAGCGGCTGCTCCATCCCCAGGGCATCGACGAATCCTCCCTTTCCCGGGTGATGGGCCTGGAAAACGTGATCCAGCGGCTCTATTTCTTCTACCCCGACGACCCGGACGTGGTGGGAATCGAGACGGAACCGGGAAAGGGCACGGCGGTTTTTATCCGCATTGATACCGGGAGGCAGCCGTGTACCGAGTTCTGATCGTGGATGACGAGGAGCCGGTCTTGGACAGCTACGCCTTTATGCTGCAAGACGCCGCGGACTTTGCCCTGATCGGCACGGCCCGCTCGGGTTACGAGGCCCTGGCGCTGATCCACGAACAGAAGCCGGACCTCTGCTTCATGGACATCAACATCCCCGGCATCGACGGGCTTGAGGTCATTGGGGAGGTACACCGAAAGTTCCCCGCTATGGTCTTCATCCTTTCCACCGCCTATGAACGTTTTGACCTGGCCCAACGGGCCATACCCCTGGGAGTCTTCGCCTACCTCGTCAAGCCCATCTCCAAAAAAACCTTCCTTTCCTCCCTGGACCGGGTACAGGAATACCTGGAGGCCCGGGCCCTGGAGGGGGATGCCGCCGGGGATGGCGCGGAGGGCGGTACGGAGGGCCGGTTTTTGGAGACGGCGATCCGGAAGGCCCCGGAGGAGGGGGTCTGGGCCCAATACCGGCAGCGCCTTTCCCTTCCCTCGGATAAGGGGACGGTATGCCTCCTGGAACTGGAAGCCGCGGGCGAGGCGGCCTACCGGAGGATCGAGGAGCGGCTTTCCCGCCGGTACCGCTGCCTCTTTCGGATGCACCTCTCCCGGGGGCTGTTCTTTATTTCCGCCGACCTCCGCCGGGATGAGGCGGAGGCCCTCCTTACCGCCGCCCTGGACTCAGAGCGCGCCCTGGGGTCCGGCCGTTCCTGCTACGGTATCGGGGGGTGTTACCGCGGGCCGGAACTGTACCGCTCCTACGGCGAGGCCCTGGAGGACCTGCGGAACCGGAGGAGTTCCCGGGAACCGCGGGAACGGGAACGGCGGCGGATCATCGCCCTCCGCCGAAGGATGGGCGCCGCCGATCCTGAGGACCTGAAAAAGGACTTTACCGCCCTCTGGGAGGATATATGCGCCCTCTGGGATTTTACCCTGGCCAAGGCGAAGCTGGTTTCCCTTTTTGTGCTGCTCATTGACGATTGTTGCGGCTCCTACCGCAGCCACGTTGGCGAGCCTCCCCCCTTTGCCGCGGCGGAGGAAATCATGGCCCTGGAGGATATCCGGGCTTGGGAAAGCTGGTCCGCCTACGCCTTTGACCTGCTGCTCCGCCGGGCCGCCAGGAGCCGGTCAAACCCCGACTCCCTGCCCCTGGATATGGCGGTGAAGTATATCGACGAACACTATACCGAGGGGATTCAGCTTATCGACGCCGCCGCCGCCGCCCGGGTTTCACCGGCCTATTTGAGCCGGCTCTTTTCGGAATACTTCAAGATCGGTTTTATCGACTATATAACGGAACGGCGGATCGAAAAGGCGGAAAAGCTCATCCGGGGTTCCCGGATGAATATGAAGGAAATAGCCTTTGCCGTGGGGTACCAGGATCCCAATTATTTCAGTAAGATCTTCAAGAAGGTGATGGGCATGCTCCCCACCCAGTATGCCGCGGAGTTTCGTAGCGGCGGGGAACAGCCCCAAGAGGAGGAACCATGGGAAGCGTGAAGCGCCGGAGAGGAAAAACACTCGCGGTCCTGGCCCTGCTCCTGGCCCTCTCCTGTTCCGGGAAAGCGCCGGAAGCTCCCGGCAGACCCCCGGGAAGGGAGGAGTATCAGGCCGGGAACTTGCCGGTACCGGAGGGAACGGAAAAGGCGGGAACCGGCCTTACCATCGGCTTTTCCGTTGCCACCGACACCTTCATCATGGAGCGGTGGAACAAGGACATGAAGGTTTTTTCCGCCGCCGCCCAGGAATTGGGGGCCGCGGTCATCGTGCAGCTCTCCGCCGGTGGCAGCCGGGAACAGATAGCCCAGATAAACTACCTGGTGAACCAGCATATCGATATGCTGGTTGTCATAGCCCACGACACGGATCTCCTCTCGGAGGCGGTTAAGCAAATACGGGACGCGGGCGTCCCGGTGATCGCCTATGACCGGATGATTATGGGGGTCCCCCTGGACGCCTACATCTCCTTCGACAGCCGGGCAGTGGGCCGTATGTTCGGCGCCGCCCTGCTTAAAGCGGTTCCCCGGGGGAACTACCTCGTGGTCAACGGTTCGGTCCATGACGCCAACAGCTACGAGATAAACGCGGGTCTCCACGAGACGATCGATCCCGTCGCCGGCCGGGGGGAGATCAGCGTGGTCCGGGAGATCTGGCTTGAGGAGTGGAGCTTCGACGAGGCCCTGGAAAAAATCGGCGCCGTCTTTGAGGAAACCCTTGACCGGAACGTCCGAATCGACGCCATTTCCTGCGGCAACGACCAGATCGCCGGCGCCGCGGTGCAGCTCCTCGCGGAGCGGCGGCTGGCGGGCAAGGTGGCGGTGGTGGGCCAGGACGCGGAACTGATAAACTGCCAGTATATCATGGAGGGGGTGCAGCTTATGACGGCCTACAAGCCTATCGGACGTTTGGGTGTCCGGGCAGCCAGGCTCGCCATGGCTATCGCGGAAAAAAAGTCCCTGCCCCCGGATCTGCTGTTGGACAACCGTAGCGGCGTCAGCGTTCCCTCGTACATCGAAAAACCCATCGCGGTATATAAAGAAAATATGGAGGTGGTGATCAAAGACGGCTTTCATTCCTACGAGGACATCTACCGCACGGTACTGGACAGCCCCGGCGGTGAGGCCCCCGGCCTCCCGTAAATGGCGTAAAAAACCCTC
>JAITRV010000261.1 GCA_031288215.1 Spirochaetaceae bacterium
TGGGCAAATTCGTTGGCCACGCTTACCGTGTCGTCCCCGATCATGTCCACCATACAGCCGGTCACCACCACGTAGAGATCGCCGTCCACGATTTCCAGGGTCGATTCTATCTGTTCCCGGAGCCGCCCCTCGCCGCCGAATACCACATCCTGCTCCACCACATTGGAACTTGGCATGGCGCTGCCGCCGCAGTAGCCGCCCCCCAGGTAACCCGCCCCGGCGTTAAGGGCCATGTTGATATTGCCGCCGCAGCCCGCGGAACCGTGGATAATGGTAATGGTCCGGGGCAGGGCGTGGAGGGTGCCCACCGCGCCACCCAGGGCGCAGGTATACCTGGGCCTGTCAATAAATTTGCTCATAGATTCTTCTCCTTAAAACTCTCATCAGAGGTTCTTTCAAAACCCTGTTTTGAAAGAGGCCCATCAGCCGTGTGAAAATGTTTCCTCCACCGGGGCGTAGGGCGAACCCTCCTCCCCGTAGAGCAGGGATGAAATATCCCCCTTCCCGGGAATACCGATGGCGTCGGCCCGGCAGCGCTGGCAGTGCCGGAAAACCGGGAGGAACCGTTCCGCCTCTTCCCGGGCCTTCCCCAGGGCCACGCAGTCCGGCGCCTCATGGCCGGCGAATTCATGCTGGGGTATCAGGGGTATGATGTTGATAATCGACGCCCCCAGCTCCGCCGCCGTTCCGGCAATCGCCGCGATATGTTCATCGTTGACCCCGGGGATCAAGACAATGTTGATCTTGATCACCAGGTCCAGGGCGGCGGCTTTTTTGATCCCCCGTTTTTGGGCTTCGATTAACATGCCCGCCCCCTCGACGCCCTGGTAAATTTTCCCGTCCAGGATTATCCCGGAACAGATTCTGTCGAGGATCAGGGGGTCCACGGCGTTCACCGTGACGGTAAGGGTCTTTACCCCCACCCGGGGAAGATCCCCGGCGCGGCGTTCCAAGAGGAGGCCGTTGGTGGAAAGACAGTTGATAAGCCGGGGGTACTCCCGGTGGATGATGGCGAAGGTGTCGATGGCGTGGCCTGTGGCCAGGGTATCGCCGGGACCGGCGATACCGGCCACGGTGATCTCCGGGCAGCGTTCCAGGGCCTTCCCCACCAGCTCCGCCGCGTTCTCCGGTTTCAGCAGTTTCGCGCTTACCCCCGGACGGTTTTCGAATTTATTAAAAGAACGCCTGCAAAACCGGCACTGTATATTACAGACAGGACTCACCGGCAGATGTACCCTGCCCCGGTTCATGTTCGCCTCTCCGGAAAAACAGGGATGCCGCAGGGACGCGCGGAGAGCCGCCAAAGGCGCGGCCGGCTGTTCTTTTACTCCCGTCATGTTACACCGGCCTTTCCAGCGAATCGTAAAGAGCGGTGGAAAGGTAGCGTTCCCCCGTATCGGGAAGGAGCACCACCACCGTCTTGCCTTCGAACTCCGGGCGGCGGGCCGCGTGAGTCGCCGCGAAAACCGCCGCCCCCGAAGAAATACCCACCAAAAGGCCCTCGTGGGCCGCCAGCCGCTGGGCGCTGTAAAAGGCTTCCTCGTTGCGGACCTTAAAAATTTCATCGTAGATCTTGGTGTTGAGCACCTTGGGCACGAAGCCGGCCCCTATACCCTGAATCTTGTGGGAACCCGGGGCGGAACCGGAAAGGACCGCCGAATCGTAGGGTTCCACGGCGATGATCTTAATAGCGCTGTTCTGCACCTTAAGATATTCCCCCGCCCCGGTGATGGTCCCGCCGGTTCCTATGCCGGAGACAAAGGCCGCCAGATCCCCGTCGGTATCCCGCCAGATCTCCGGCCCCGTGGTCTTCCGGTGAATTTCCGGATTGGCGGGATTGTCGAACTGCTGGGGAATATAGGCCCCCTCAATCTGGGCCTTTAGCTCCTCCGCCTTCCGCACCGCCCCCTTCATGCCGTCCTTGCCGGGAGTCAGCACCAGCTCCGCGTTCAGCGCCGCCAGGAGTTTCCGCCGCTCAATACTCATACTGTCGGGCATCACCAGGATGATCCGGTAACCCTTGGAGGCCGCCACAAAGGCCAGCCCCACGCCGGTATTCCCGCTGGTGGGCTCGATAATAACGCTGTCTTTATGTAAGAGGCCCCTCTCTTCGGCGTCTTCGATCATGGCCAGGGCGATACGGTCTTTCACGCTGCCCGCGGGGTTAAAGTACTCCAGCTTCGCCACCAGCCTGCCCCGCAGGCCAAGCCCCTCGGCGTAACCGTTCAATTCGAGAAGGGGCGTATTGCCGATAAGCTCGGTCAATTTCCCCGCGATTCTTGCCATACAAGTCCTCCGTTGTTTTTTCGAGGGCATGCCCACGCGGACATGCCCAAAAACTTTTTTAAATTGTTTTTGTAATTCCTATCCAACCGGAGGGAAGTCTCCCGCGGTTATCAAGTTAAAAAGGGGGAGCGCTATTGATTCCAAAGCGTTAAAAATCCTGCCCCCGGCGGGACTTTTTTTTACGCTGCTCCCCCTCGCTCCATAAAAACGCTTACGCGTTTGTTATTCCGCTACCCCCACTGATTTACTTGTAAAGGGAGTCCGGCACCCCATCCAGGGCGACAAAAACCTGATTGGTAAGCCGGTCGCCGTCAACATCCTTCTCCACCAGGTTGATCCTCTGCAGGTCCCTGGTGTTGCGGGAAATGGCTACCCTGGCCTCGCTGACGGAAGCCTTAAAGTTGTAGGTCCTGAGAATCGCCGCGTTTACCGCCGGGTCCCCGGCCACGTATTTTCCCTCCTCCAGAATCCGCGCGGTCTCGTCGGGATTCTCCTGCACAAAGGCCGCGGCCCGCTGTATGGCCCGGACGAATTTCGCCGCCGCCTTGGGATGATCCTTGATAAAACCGGTGGAGGCCACCACCACGCAGCAGAATTCATCCTTCAGGTAATCGTCGGTGGCCTGGTTGATGATCACCCGGGCGCCGGTTTCCTGCTCGGTTATGTAGGCGGTGGGGTCCCCCAGGGCAATTGCGTCCACCTGCCCCCGTTCCAGGGCCAGGGGAAGATCCGCCGACTGGTAGATCACCCATTCCACTTCCAGGTTTTCCGCCGTCACCCCGATCCCCAGTTCCGCCAGGTAACGCTGGGTAATCACCGTACTGCTGGTGGCCATGCCGCTGGTGCCGATCTTCTTGCCCTTCAGATCCGCCGGTTTCTTGATATTGGAATCGGCGCGGACCAGGACTTTCTGACAGCCCGTGTGAATACCCAGGGGTATTTTTACCTCCAGGCCGTTGGCAATGGGCTGGATCAGGGTGGCCAGCAGGTTGTTGGTAACGTCAACAGTACCGTTGGTGAGCAGCAAATTGCTGGTCCCCGTTTCCATGGTGATGGATTCCCATTTAAGCCCTTCCGCCTCGTAATACTTGAGGGCTTCGGCGATAATAAAAGGGGAACTACAGAGACCCACCGAGACTCCCCGCCCAATTTTGACAACGTAATTTTCATCTTCCGCTGTCGCGGAAGATTTCTGGGACTGTCCCCGGCCGTGGACGTTCAGCAGCGCCGCGCAGACCAGGATGCCTAGAAGAATGGTTTTTTTCATATTCCTCTCCTCTGAAATTTTTTTCCGCCGACGGCGGATTTCTATGAAAAACTGAAGATATAAAAGCCCTCAGCATTTCATTACAGAATGTACTCCGGCTCCTTTCTGGAACCGGCAAAGTGCAGGATCTGCAGTATCTTTGCCCGGAGATCCAGAAAGTCCGGGTGATCCCGTTCCCGGGGACGACCCATCTCCACGGCTATGATCTTTTCGATCTTCGCGGGCCGGGCGGACATGACCACGATGCGGTCGGCCATGTAGATCGCCTCGTCCACGTCGTGGGTCACCATGATGGTAGTCATCCTCCGTTCTTCCCAGATTCTGAGAATCTCGTCCTGCATGTTCATACGGGTAAAGGCGTCCAAAGCGCCCAGGGGTTCGTCCAGGAGCAGGGCTTTCGGATTGTTGATAAGGGCCCGGGCCAGGGCCGCCCGCTGGGCCATGCCCCCGGAAAGGTGGTGGGGATAGGATTTCTCAAAACCCTCCAGCCCCACAAAGCGGAAAAATTCCGGGATATGGTGTTTTTCTTCCCGGTACAGCCCCCGGGCCCGCAGGCCAAAGGCGATGTTTTCCCAGATAGTCTTCCAGGGGAAAAGGGTGGGGTCCTGAAACACCAGGCCCCGCTCGTAGCCGGGTTTGTATACCTGGTCCCCGTCCAAATGGATGGTTCCGCTTTCGCTGGAAATAAGCCCCGCGATAAGCCTGAGGAGGGTGGACTTGCCACAGCCGGAGGGGCCGATAAGGGAGATAAATTCCCCACTCCGGAATTCCAGGCTGATATTGTTAAGTACCGTAATGTTAGTGCCGTCGGGCTGGGGGAAGCCCTTGGTCAGATCTTGAATCCGTATAGTTCCCCTGTTTTCCGTTTCCATGTTTACCACCTGATAGTTCCCTTCTGCCAGGCCAGAACCCTGTTACGGATTCTGAACTGGAGGTTGATAAGGAGGGAGAAGGTAAGGGCGATCACGATAAGGGCGGCGTAGACCTGGGAATAGGCCATGGTTTCCCGCTGCCAGTTGATATACCAGCCGATACCGAATTTGCATCCGATCATCTCCGCCGCCATAAGGGTAAGGAAGGACGAGGATGTGCCGTTGAAAAGCCCGGCGAAAATATTCGGCGCCGCCCCGGGAAGGGCGATGGAAAGGATATTCCGCAGGCTGCCGGCCCCCAGGGTGCTGGAGACCTCAAAGTAGCTTTTTCGTACGTTCATGATCCCCGAACTGGTAAGGATCGTGGTGGGGAACCACACCCCCAGGGCGATAAGGAACAGGGCGGCGGACTGGGCCTTTGTAAAGACCACCAGGGCCACCGGTATCCAGGCGGTGGAGGGAATGGGGCCCACGATGCGGATACAGGGCATGACCCAGTAGTTCCAGCGGGGACTCCAGCCGATAAGGGTCCCGGTTATCACCCCCGCCAGGGCCCCCAGAAAGAAACCGCCCAAAAGGAGTCTGAGGGAGTAGACCAGGCACTGGAGGATGAAGAGCCAGTCGGTAATGAACACCGAGACGATCCGTTCCGGCGCGGGGAAGTAGAGGCTGGGGATAAGATCGAATTTTAGGGTGATGATGTTGTAAAGGTTAAGAACCAGGAAGGCCGCCCCCAGGAACCAGGACTTGTAGC
>JAITRV010000314.1 GCA_031288215.1 Spirochaetaceae bacterium
CCCCCTCCTCGCTTTTTTGTGACCAGCCCGCAAGAGTGCCAGGCACCAAATTTTGACTCCTCCCTCCACCCCCAGCTTCTTAATCCCTGTAAAGCCCTTCACCGCAGCCCACCAAGGCAGCCGCCCCCGGCAGCCGTACCCGCCCCCACGCGGAAAGGCAGGCCGCCGCATACCATCGCCGGAAATACCGGCACGGGCCGGCATGGGGGGGAGAAACGGCGTAAGGGGGTGTCCGGGGAAAAAACATAGGGAGGGGCCTCCGGAGGGAACCCTATGTTTTCCCACCGCCAGGACCCCCCCGCAGATATCTCGTGTGCCGGCCCCTGCCGGCCCGTGCCGGGAGGACCACGCCGGGGGTATCCCCCGGCCGGTGCCGGCTATTGGCGGTAGGGGAAGAGGGCCGCCTGGAGGAGTTCGCACTTTCGTTCATTGGCGGCCTCCACGGGTTCCGGCTTGTAGGACACCCGGAAGCCTTCCCGGAGGAAGTGTTCAAAGCGGAAGGACTCTTCGATCCGCTCCTTGAATTCCAGGATTCGGGAGGCGTATGCCAAGGTTTTCCGGGGGGTCTGATCGCCGTTGATCCGGGTGGACCCGGCATTGTATATGGCCAGGGCCACCAGTTCCGATCCCCCCGTGTCCAGGCACCACCGCAGATGGGCCATGCCGTAGTAACTATTGGTCCGGGGATCGAAAAATTCCTGCTCACTGAGGCGTGGAAAAGACCGGTCGTTCAGTTGAAAAAGCCCCCGGTCCACCGTGCCGTTGGCATTTTTTTTGCTTACCGCCCGGGGGTTATACTGGCTTTCTTCCCAGGCCAGGGCAAAGGCCAGCGCCGGGGGAATGTCGAATTCCTCAGCCTGGTTCAGGATCTCCATGGCAATCTGGGGGGAACGGGTCATGGAACTGAAAAAAGCCTCGACCTCATCCCGAAACAGGGGGTCCCGGTAGGATTCCAGGATAATATCCTGCCGTTTCTCTGACGGGATTACCGGGGAATGGTACCCCGCCATCTCCAGGACCGGCCAGGACGATGCGGCCAGGCCTTCCTCGATCTCCGGGGCCTGGTTTTCGGGATAAAAGACCTTATAGTAGAGGGCAAAGGCGCTTATACCCCCAACGGAAAAAGAGGTCCATACAAGGCACATACAAAAAATCAATCTGTGCTTAAACATCATATTCATTCAAAACTATCCTTTGTGCGAAAAAGTATACTACCGGACACGGTTGAAATCCCCGGAGCGCAAATTCATCGATTGGAACTCCAAACGGGTAAAAATTACTCCTTGAAAAATTCAATCGGTCCCTACTTGAAACTTATAGAAAATCTTACTATATTTCAACATTACAATGATTATTATAGACATTTGTCATATTTATTTCAATGAAGTGAGGAGTATAACATAACATGAGCATCGACGTTACCAAGATGCGGAATATTGGAATCAGCGCGCATATTGATTCGGGGAAGACTACCCTTTCCGAACGGATTTTGTTCTATAGTAATAAAATCCACGCCATTCATGAGGTTCGGGGAAAGGACGGGGTGGGCGCCACCATGGACCATATGGAACTTGAACGGGAACGGGGGATCACCATCCAGTCCGCCGCAACCCAGGTGGAATGGAAAGACCATACCGTCAACCTTATCGACACCCCCGGCCATGTGGACTTTACCATCGAGGTGGAACGGTCCCTCCGGGTCCTGGACGGGGCCATCCTGGTGCTCTGCGCCGTCGGGGGGGTTCAGTCCCAGTCCATCACCGTGGACCGCCAGCTTAAACGGTACCACGTCCCCCGGATCGCCTTTATCAACAAATGCGACCGTACCGGGGCCAATCCCTTCAAGGTCCGGATGCAGTTGCGGGAAAAACTGGGGCTCAACGCGGTACTGATCCAGATCCCCATAGGGCTGGAGGACAAACTGGAGGGGATGGTGGACCTCATCTCCATGAAGGCGGTCTATTTTGACGGGCCCCAGGGGGAAACGATCCGGTATGCGGAGATTCCCCCCCACCTCAAGGCGGACGCGGAAAAGTACCGGGAGGAACTGCTTGACGCGGCCTCCATGTTCTCCGACGAACTCGCCGAGCGTTACCTCGCCGGAGAGGCCATCGGCGAGGACCTGATCCACGCCGCGATCCGGAAGGGGACCCTCTCCGAGGCCTTCGTGCCGGTGATGCTGGGATCGGCCTATAAAAACAAGGGGATCCAACTGCTCCTGGACGGCGTCAACCACTACCTCCCCAATCCCACGGAGGTTAAGAATTACGCCCTGGACCTGGATAAGAACGAGGAGCGGAAGGAGCTTTCCGCGGACGCCAAGAGCCCCACGGTGGCCCTGGGTTTCAAGCTGGAGGACGGCCAGTACGGCCAGCTCACCTACGTCCGGATTTACCAGGGTTCCCTGAAGAAGGGGGAAGAACTCCTCAATACCCGGGCCCGGAAGAAATTCAAGGTGGGGCGCCTCGTGAGGATGCACTCCGACAGCATGGAGGACATCAACGAGGGGGTTCCCGGGGATATCGTGGCCCTCTTCGGGGTGGACTGCGCCTCCGGGGACACCTTCTGCGGGGGCGGGCTTAACTACGCCATGTCCTCCATGTACGTCCCCGAGCCGGTGATCTCCCTGGCCATCACCCCCAAGGACAAGAAGTCCTCGGACCAGATGGCCAAGGCCCTGAACCGTTTTACCAAGGAGGACCCCACCTTCCAGACCTACGTGGACAGCGAGTCCAACCAGACCATCATCAAGGGCATGGGGGAACTCCACCTGGAGGTGTATATCGAGCGGATGCGCCGGGAATACAAGGCCGAGGTGGATACCGGGATGCCCCAGGTGGCGTACCGGGAAGCCATCATGGCGCGGGCGGACTTCAACTATACCCACAAGAAGCAGACCGGCGGCGCGGGCCAGTACGGCCGGGTCGCGGGGTATATGGAACCGGTGGAGGGGAAGGACTACGAATTTGTGGACAATATCAAGGGCGGGGTGATCCCCAACGACTTCATCCCCAGCTGCGACAAGGGCTTCCGGGAGGCCATGAAACGGGGCAGCCTCATCGGCTTCCCCATCGTCAATATCCGCTGCGTGATCAACGACGGCCAGTACCACCCGGTGGACTCCTCGGATATCGCCTTCCAGATGGCCGCCATCGGCGCCTTCCGGGAGGCCTACGGCAAGGCCAAACCCTGCATCCTGGAGCCGATCATGAAGGTCGCCGTGGAGGGCCCCACGGAATTCCAGGGCAACATCTTTGCCTCGATTAACCAGCGCCGGGGCATCATCTCCGCCTCCACCGAGGACGGAACCTTCTCCCGGGTCGAGGCGGAGGTCCCCCTCAGCGAGATGTTCGGCTATTCCACGGTGCTCCGGTCCCTGACCCAGGGGAAGGCGGAGTTCACCATGGAATTCGAGAAATACGGGAAGGTCCCGGTCAGCATTTCCGAAGCCCTGATTAAGGAATACGAAGAAAAACGGAGAAAGGAAGCGGGGCGCTAAGGGCCCACAGGCCGGCCCGCGATGGGCGGGCCGCACATAAACCTAACAAAAAGGAAGAAAAATGGTAAAGCAGGAATTAATACAGCGTAGCCCGGTGCGGGTCTTTGAGAAGTCCATCCAGGGCGGATTAAAGCCCGGTGAAGTGGGGATCATCGCCTCCCAGAGCGGTATCGGGAAAACCTCGGTGTTGGTGCAGATCGCCCTGGATAAGCTCCTCCAGAACCAAAAGGTGATTCACGTATCCTTTACCCAGCATACCGACTATGTGTTGGCCTGGTATGAAGATATTTTTAATGAACTGGTCAACAAGCGGAACCTGGAGGATGCGGCGGCTATCAAGGATGAACTGATCAGGAACCGGGTGCTGATGAACTTCAGCCAGGACGGGGTTACCGCGGCGCAGATCATCCGGAGCCTCCGGGCCATGATCGGCGACGGGGGCTTCAAGGCCCAGACCCTTATCGTGGACGGCATCGACTTCAGCCGGGTGGACCGGGACCGGATCATGGCGGTGAAGGAATTCGCCCGGGAGTCGGAGCTGTCGGTGTGGTATAGCTGTACCGTCAAGGGGGACAAGCCCCATTACGATAAACGGAACCTTCCCCTCTCCATCAAGGACTATTCGGACCTCATCGACGTGGTGATCGTCCTGGAAGCCCGTTCAGATCATATCCAACTGACCGCCCCCAAGGACCGGGAGTCCTTTAATCCCGAACAGATGTCCCTCCGGCTGGATCCGAAGACCCTGTTGATCCTGGAAGGGTGAAGCGCCCCTGAAGAACCCGGGAGCTTGTTCCCGGGTTCTTTAAAGGCGGAGTAAAACCGGTTACAGAGCGCCCTCCCGCCTCTTATGCGAGGGGGAGGATTTGTTGTATAGTAGGAGTATGAAAAAACAAAATTCCGCCCCCGCCCCATCCCCCCTGGCCCTCTTCGCCGCCTATTACCGGCCCCACCGGAAGCTCTTTGCCGCGGATATGGGGTGCGCCTTCCTCATCGCCGCCGTTGATCTGGCCTTTCCCATGATGACCAAATATACCATCGAACGGTTCCTGCCCGGGGAATATTACCGGTTCTTCTTTACCATGATCTTCCTCATGACGGCCCTCTACCTCCTGCGGACGGGATTTTCCTATTTTGTAACCTATTGGGGGCATACCACCGGGGCCTATATCGAAGCGGATATGCGGCGGGATCTCTTTACCCACCTCCAGCGCCTGCCTTTTTCCTTTTACGACAACCACCGGACCGGCCATATCATGTCCCGGGTCACCAACGACCTCTTTGAAGTGACCGAACTCGCCCACCACGGCCCGGAGGACCTCTTTATATCCCTGGTGACCCTCACCGGCTCGTTCATCCTGATCTTCACCTTCCGCTGGGAGATGGCCCTGCTCCTCTCCCTGGTGCTCCCCCTGATGATCCTGCATACCATCGTTTCCCGGAAGGCCATGCTCCGTACCTCCCGGAAGGTCAAGGAGCGGACCGCGGAGATAAACGCCTCCCTGGAATCAAGCATCTCCGGGGCCAGGGTGGCCAAGGCCTTTACCAACGAAGCCTACGAAACAAAAAAATTCCAGGGGGGAAACGAGCAGTTCAAATCCGCCAAAAAAAACTACTACCGGTCCATGGCCCTTTTCCACAGCAAGCTCGAATTCATGACCCACATCCTCAACGTGGTGGTCCTCGCCGTCGGGGGCTTTCTCATCATGCGGCGGAAGATGACCCTGGCGGAACTTATCACCTGCAACCTCTTCGTGGCGGCCTTCCTCCAGCCCATCCGGCGGATGACCAATTTTGTGGAACAGTACACCACCGGCATGGCGGGGTTCAGCCGTTTCGTGGAGCTTATCAGGATAGAGCCGGATATAACCGATACGCGCGGGGCGCTCCCCCTGGAGGGAATCCGGGGGGACCTGGAATACCGGGACGTCAGCTTTTCATACAACAACGACGTGACGGTGCTGCGGCATATCAACCTGAGCATCCCCGCGGGGGCTACCGTGGCCCTGGTGGGGCCCTCCGGCGGGGGCAAAACCACCCTCTGCCACCTCCTTCCCCGGTTCTACGAGATCCGGGAGGGCGCTATCACCATTGACGGCAGGGACATCCGGGAGGTGACCCTGGAATCCCTGCGGAGAAATATCGGCATCGTCCAGCAGGACGTGTTCCTCTTTGCCGGGACCGTCGCCGACAATATCGGCTACGGCCGTCCGGACGCGTCGATGGAGGAGATCGTCGAAGCGGCCCGGCGGGCGGAGATCCACGAGGATATTATAAAGATGCCCAACGGCTACGACTCCGTCGTAGGGGAACGGGGGATAAAACTCTCCGGAGGGCAAAAGCAGCGGATCAGTATCGCCCGGATCTTCCTGAAAGATCCCCCCATCCTGATCCTGGACGAGGCCACCTCCGCGCTGGACTCCGCCACGGAGATGAAGATCCAACGCGCCCTGGAGTCCCTTTCCCGGGGACGGACCACCCTGATCATCGCCCACCGGCTTTCCACGATACGGAACGCGGACCGCATCGTGGTGATCGACGACGAGGGTATCCGGCAGCAGGGGACCCACGATGAACTCATGGCCCAGGGGGGCCTTTACGCGGAACTCCACGCCGCCCAGTTCCCCCGCTAAAGGGGCATGCCGCCCGATAATGTACGCAAGACATCGAGCGTAGGGATACCCCAAAAACATGAGCGGTATTCCCTATGAAGTGTATTCGTATGCCACCACCATAGCCCAGGTGGAAGTGGATATGGGCACCGGGGAAATTGAGGTACAGAAAATGATCTCCGCCCAT
>JAITRV010000005.1 GCA_031288215.1 Spirochaetaceae bacterium
AACGAGCTGCTCCACTCCGTGGCGGAGGCGGTGGCCGGCGCCGGTCCCTGGCGTGTTTCCATGGAGATGGTGGCCCGGGTTTCCGGGCTTTCAAAAAGCGGCCTTTATGCCCACTTTAAGAACAAGGGAGACATGCTGGCCCAGCTTTTTATCAGCGAATTTGACCGGATCATCGACTTTGCGGAGGAAAGCATGAAGTTTTCCGCGGATCCGGCGGAGCGGCTGTACCTGGCGATCTTCGCCATCGGCGATTACCTCCGTTCCCGGCCGGATGTTCTTATCACCCTGGACTGGCTGCGGGTCCGGCGGATCGGCGTTTACGAACCTGAGGAAAAGAAAATTCCTTCCCGGCTGTACCGGATCTTTCAGGATATTCAGAACCCGCCGGAGATTGAGCGGCGTTTTCCCGGTATCGAGGATGATTGGATTCCCTCGTGGCTCTTCTTTCTGATGATAACGTCCCTGATGCACGGCGTCCACTTTGACACAAGACGCCTTATGGAATGGCTCAACATGCCGAAGCTCAGCCGGCGAAAGCTTTCCCGGGAGGGATTTGCCAAGATTCCCAATGAAACCTTTCGGAATCTGTACCGGTTTATTATTTGGGGGATGGAAGGTCTTGCGCCCTTACCGGGCAGTTAAGGACCGTTGTTTTGTATAGGAGTTTGTAAAGTATAAATATTCATTATCGTGAATATTTATACGATTTTATGCGTGAAGCGCAGCAAACTTCCGGATCGCGCGTATGCGGGTCCGAATATTATGGCTGGCCCGGAACATTCGGCTCTGCGTTTGCCGGACTCGGCTGGTTGAAGGAGACTTACATGCGAGGAAACGGATGGCCCGGGCCGCTGGTCTGGCCCTTGATCGCGCTGCTGGGGGGCTCCCTATGGGCCCAAACCGCCCCGGAGCCGGAAGATTCGCCCAGGACGCGCCTTACCGTGGAGGAGGCGGTGAACCTGGCTATGAAAAACAATCTTTCTCTTCAGGCGGGGGCCCTTGCCCTGGATACCAAAAAACGGAAAAGCGATCTGGTGTGGAACCAGTTTCTTCCGGATCTGGCGGTCCGGGGGACCCTTGCCCACCAGAACAAGGCGTCCAGCCAAAGCGGAGTCGCGCCGTTGACTTCGGCGCAGGCGGGAGCCTTAGGTCTTTCCGGATCTGCTGAAATATCTATCCCAGGGGGGCCCACTATCTATAATTACATGATGCCCTATTCCATGACGGCCCCCCAGTGGCATGTCCAGGGGAACTTTTCCGCCAGCCTGACCCTGAGCGCCGCCCTTTTCGCGGGAATCCAGGCTATCCAGGCGGATTACCAGGCGGGGCAGGTGACCTACGAGAAGGCCAGTCTCCAGATTGAGCGGGATGTCAGGAAGGCCTACAACGACATGCTCCTTTTGGCGGAGAATATCGCCCTGCTTCGGGAGAGCTACGCCACAGCGGATCGGCAGGTTGTTACGGCCCAGGCCAACTACCGGGCCGGTCTTGCCCCCGAACTGACCCTGCTCCAGGCCCGGGTTTCCCGGGACAACATGAAGCCCACCATAGACCAGGCGGAAAACGGCCTGGCCCTGTCCGAGGCGAGGTTCGCCATGACCCTGGGCTTGCCCTACGAGACCCGCTTTGAGCTGGTTCCGGCGGAGGGGGAGACCGGTTTTATCCCCCTGGACTTGGCTGAACTTATCCGCCAGGCGACGCGGAACAAGCCGGATATCCGGGAATTACAGCGGCAGCTTGCGGCCCTGGAAAAAAGCCGGAAGGCCCAGGCTCTTCAGTCCTACACGCCATATCTTAGGTTTGACTGGAGCCTGAATCCCACCTTTAGTCCGGCCCTGGACCCTTTTAAGGACAATTGGTTCAAGAAAGACAACTGGAGCGACGGCGGGACCTTTTCCATCACTGTGGGCATAGGCCTTAACAGCCTCTTCTCCTTTACCAAGGAGGGGCAGGCTATCAAGGATATTGATAACCAGATAAAAACCATAGCCAACGGTATAAGCCAGGCGATCCGGGGTACGGAGCTGGAAATTTATAACACCCTCCTTGCCCTGGAACAGGTTCAGACCACGGTGGAGGCCCAGACCGAGACGGTAAAAATGGCGGAACAGTCCTACAAACTTACCGAAGATGCCTACAAGGCGGGGCTCCAGGACCTTTTACAGGTCCAGAACGCCGAACTCCAGCTCCGCCAGGCCAGACTGGAAATCCTGAAACAGGAATTTAGCTACAGGAACAGCCTTATCGATCTTGAATACGCGATGGGCATCCCTTTTGGGGCCCTGAGTTCGCGGGAAGGGGGAAACTGATGCACGGGAAAGATTTTTTCCGCGCCGGGGGGCTTGCCCTGGCGCTGGCAATAGGGGCGGGCCTTAGTTCCTGCGACCGGATACAGGCCTTTCAGGAACGGCTTACCAGCAAGGGGGGGCCGCCCTCCGCGCCCTCGGTTCCGGTTTTCGCCGTGAACACCACCACCGCCAGCCGGGGGCAAATTCGGGATTACCTGGCCCTCTCCGGGGACATTGTGGCGGGTTCCACCGTGGACACCTACTCGGAGGCGGCGGGGAAGATCACCAAGCTTTACGTGTACGCGGGGAGCGTTGTACGGAGAGGGGACCCTATCGCCCTGGTGGACCCCTCCCGGCCGGGGATGAACTACATAGAAAGCGTGGTCCGGGCCCCTATCAGCGGGACTGTGGTAAGCCTGCCCGCCCAAGTGGGGATGACGATAAGCCAGCAGGTATCCCTGGCGAGAATTGCCGGGGGCGGGGCCCTGGAGATAAAGCTCTACGTGGCGGAACGGTTCATATCCCGGATCAAGCTGCGGCAGCCCTGCGATATTACCCTGGACGCCTGGCCCGGGGAGGTGTTCCGGGGCACGGTGCATGAAATCGCCCCCACGGTGGACCCCGCCAGCCGTACCATGGAGGTCCGGGTCAACGTGGAAAACCGGGCATCCAAACTTAAAGCGGGGATGTTCGCCAAGGCGCGGCTTATCACGGAGATAAAGGACAACATCGTCAAGATTCCCGCCAACGCTCTGGTGGAACGTTTTGGCGAGAGTTTTGTTTTTGTCGTAGAACCGGATCCTGAGGGCGGGGAGGGTTTTGTGGCCCGCCGCAGGAACGTCACCCCCGGCATCCTCATCGACGGGGTGCTGGAAATTACCGAAGGGCTTTCCCACACGGACGAGATCATTGTCCGGGGCCAGACCCTTTTACA
>JAITRV010000146.1 GCA_031288215.1 Spirochaetaceae bacterium
ACGGCTTCTTCCAGGGGGTCTTCCTGGACAACAAGGAATTCCCCAAGCTCAACGCCAAGATCGACGAGATCGCCAAGAAGTACGGGGTGGCTAATACCACTATCGCCATCGCCTGGCTCCTGCGGCACCCCGCCAAGTTCCAGCCGGTTACCGGCACCACGAACACCGCCCGGCTCGCGGACTGCGTTAAGGCGGCGGAGATTACCCTGACCAGGGAGGAGTGGTACGAGATCCTCCTGGCCGCGGGAAACACGCTGCCCTAAACTTCTAAACCGCTCTAAACCCGGGCCCGGGGCTTTCGTGCCGCCGGGCCTGAGGATTATACTTTCGGCATGACCATAAACCCCCGCAAAATGCCCATCGGCATACAGGATTTTGAAGACCTCCGCCAGAGGGGCTTCGTGTACGTGGACAAGACCGCCTATGTGTACCGGATGGCCGCCGAGGGTAAACCCTACTTCCTCAGCCGGCCCCGGCGTTTCGGTAAAAGCCTTTTTCTTTCCACCCTAAAGGCCTACTTCCAGGGGAAACGGGAACTCTTTGAGGAGGGCTCCGGGCAGACACGGCTTGCCATTGCGGATCTGGAGACGGAGTGGATCGAATACCCGGTCTTCCATATCGATTTGAGCGGCAATGAATACCGGAATCTTGAGGGCCTGGAATTGGCCCTGGATTCAAACTTGCGGTTCATTGAGCGGCAGTGGGAGAGGGACCCGGCGGACACCCTTGCCTCCACCCGGTTTTTGGGGCTCATCCGCCGGGCCTGTGAAAGGTCGGGCCGGAAGGTGGCGGTCCTTATCGACGAATACGATAAACCCCTGCTGGAAACCATGGAGGATGCCGGCCTGAACGAGGATATCCGCAGGGGCTTGCGGGCCTTTTACGGGGTCCTCAAAGCGGCGGATCACTGGCTCCGCTTCGTCTTCCTGACCGGGGTTACCAAATTTTCCCAGGTCAGCGTCTTTAGCGATCTGAACCACCTGTGGGACATCAGCCTGGAGCCGGACTTTGCCGGTGTCTGCGGTATCACCCTGGCGGAACTGACCGGCGTCTTCGAGCCGGAACTGCGGGCCCTGGCGGAATACAATGACAAGAGCTACGAGGGGATTCTGGCGGAGACGCAGAAACTCTACAACGGCTATCATTTTTCCCGGAATAGTGAGGGGGTCTTCAATCCCTTCAGTATTTTGAAGACCATGGCGAGCCGCGAACTGGGTTACTACTGGTTCCAGACCGGGACCCCGACCTTTTTGATCAAACTGCTGCAAGAGGCGGATTTTGATCTGCGGGACTTTGGGAAGGGGATCGCGATACCGGCCCAGTCGATTTATGACTACCGGATTCAGGGAGGGGATCCCATACCCCTGCTGTACCAGAGCGGGTATCTGACCATTAAGGAATATGACCGGCTGACGAACGAATACCTGCTGGATTTTCCGAATGAGGAGGTC
Source organism: Spirochaetaceae bacterium (assembly GCA_031288215.1). Taxonomy (GTDB): domain Bacteria; phylum Spirochaetota; class Spirochaetia; order Treponematales; family Breznakiellaceae; genus JAIRMO01. The sequence goes on from JAITRV010000146.1 coordinate 1,452, forward strand.
CGCTATGGCTTTCTCAATTTTTTGCTGCCCTATTACGTGCCTGAGCGGGGGAACGGTTTTTCCGCAGGGCGATTTGTGAAGGAGCTGTGGGCAGGGGACGTGGAAGGGTTTATGGTACGGCTGCGGGCCTTTTTCGCCAACATACCCTATGAGTTGAATGAGAAAACCGAACGGTACTACCAGGGGATATTCTACGTGTTATTTACCGTGATGGGGCAGTTTGTGGATGTGGAAGTGAGGAGCGCGGCGGGGCGGGCCGACGCGGTGGTGGAGACCAGGGACATGGTGTATGTGTTTGAGTTTAAGCTTAGGGGCACGGTGGAGGAGGCTTTAAGCCAGATAGACGAAAAAGGCTACATGATACCGTGGACGGCGGAGGGAAAGAAGCTGGTGAAGGTGGGAGCCGTATTTGACGCTGAAAAACGGACCCTGGGAGCCTGGAAGGCTGTTGCAATTCCTACATAAATGTAATATTGTGCCTCGTTATGCAGGCCGCTGTCGTGGATACATCTTCTGTCATGGAAACCCCTCATCCTGAGACTGGCGAAGGGTCGTCCGCTCTACGGGAAGCTGAATGGGAACGGGCGGAACTGGAACTCCTCTTTGACATTGCCCGGACCTTTGATAAATACGTGGAACTCAGGACTGCCCTGGGCCCCCTGTTAAGCCTGATGGAATTCCGCGCCGGCCTGAGCCGGGGCATGGTCACTCTTTTGGACCGGGCCACCGGGGTCCTCAAGGTGGAGGAGGCCTTTGGGCTTAACGCTGATGAGAAGCGGCGGGGCATCTACCGGCTGGGGGAAGGGCTGGTGGGCCGGGTTTTCGAGACCGGCTCCCCTATCGTCGTGTCCAACCTTGCCAAGGAGCCCCGTTTCCTCAACCGGGCGGTGAACCGCCGCCAGGAAGACATGGAAGGGCTGAGTTATTACTGCGTCCCCATCCGTTCCCGGGGCAGCGTAATTGGCACCCTCAGCGCGGAACGGCGGGTTCGGGATGAAGATCCCGGGCGGCGGATGGCCTGGGACCGGGCCTTTCTGGAAAAGGTTTCCTCGATTATTTCGGATTCCGCAAAACTGCGGGAACGGATCATGGAGGAACAGTTTCGCCTCCGCCAGGAAGGGGAGGACGCGGACTTTATCGAGAATAACGCCGGCTGGGTTCAGGGCGGCAGACTTGCCCCGGAAAGCGGAATCATCGGGACTTCCAGCAGTATGCGGGAGGTGTACGAAATGCTTACCCAGGTGGCCCCCAGTGACGCCACCGTACTGATCACCGGGGAAAGCGGTACGGGAAAGGAACTGATAGCCGCCGAACTCCACCGCCTTTCCAAACGGGCCGCCGGTCCCCTGATCAAGGTGAACTGCGCGGCCCTCCCCGAATCGATCATCGAAAGCGAGCTATTCGGCCATGAAAAGGGGGCATTTACCGGCGCCACCGCCCAGCGGAAGGGCCGTTTTGAGCTTGCCCATTCGGGCTCCATCTTCTTGGATGAGATCGGCGAACTCCCCCCCCAGATTCAGGTTAAGCTGCTCCGGGTCCTCCAGGAACGGGAACTGGAACGGGTAGGGGGGACCAGTACCATCAAGGTGGATGTCAGACTCATCGCCGCCACCAACCGGAACCTGGAGAACGAAGTTAAGGCGGGCCGCTTCCGGGAGGACCTGTACTACCGGCTCAACGTATTTCCCCTGCGGATTCCCCCCCTCCGCGAACGGAAGAGCGACATCATGCTCCTGGCGGATCACTTCGCGGGAAAATATGGGGAAAAGAACGGCAAGCGGATCCGCCGGATCTCCGCCCCGGCCATCGATCTTTTGACCGGCCATACCTGGCCCGGAAATGTCCGGGAACTGGAGAACTGCATTGAACGGGCGGTGATCCTCAGTACCGACCAGGTGATACACGCTTACAACCTTCCGCCGACTCTCCAGACAGCGGCCTCCAGCAATACCGCCCCCACCACCACCCTGGAGGCGGCCCTTTCCCGGCTGGAGAAGGAGATGATCCTGGAGGCCCTGAAAATGGCCGATGGGAACATGGCATCCGCGGCCCGGAGCCTGGGGATCTCGGAACGCCAGATGGGACTGCGGGTCCACCACTACGGCATCAACTGGCGGGTTTACCGGACCATGAAGCTGTAAGACAAGGCCCCACCCGCACCGGGGGCAATTCCTGCATCCGCTGTCAGCCCTTGAGCGCCCCGATGGTTATGCCTTCCACAAAGAAACGCTGGAAACACAGGAAAATAACTACCACCGGAAGGGCAACCAGGGCGGATGCGGCCATCAACATACTGTACTGCACCTCACGCTGGGTTCTAAAGAACTGCAACCCAATTGAAAGGGGATACAATTCCTCGTTCTGGATATAGATAAGGGGGCCCATGAAGTCGTTCCACGATGCCAGGGCGGTAAAGATTGCCACCACGGCGACGGCGGG
>JAITRV010000230.1 GCA_031288215.1 Spirochaetaceae bacterium
ATACAATAATGTCACGCATTTGTCAACGTCCTTTTATAGAACCCTCCGCACGCCGGGCGCATGACAGCGCGGCGCCTTAGCGGAACAGATAGATGATGGTCCCGATAAACAGGATGTTAAGCCCCAAGCCCGTGAGGAAGACCAGCCAGGCGCTTATCTCCAGAAGATACGCCTGAATCGTAAACTTCCGGGCCAGGGCGTTGGGGTTCCCGGGGATTGCGCCCTGGGGGGCAAAGGGGTCCCGGGGCTGCCGGGGAACGGCCGGTCCCTCCGGGGACGGGTCCAGGGACCCGAAGAGGTGCCAGCTTTCCCCCTTCCGGGCCGCTTCCCGGGACAGGGACACGGGGATGAGCGGGGGGAAGGAAGCCGGGGCCCCGCTCAGGGCGTCGCGGCGGATAAAGCCGTAGGCCTCGCCGTTGGGCAGGCGGGCCGTTTCTTCCCCCGGGGAGAAATAGACCAGGGGCAGCCGCAGCAAATTGCGGTAAGAAAGGAAGATGCGGACCTGCCGCCAGAGACGGCGGGCGAGCATGGTGAAAAGCATCCCCGGAGGCAGCATGGGGTAGACCGGGGTAAAAAGGGCGATCAGAATGGGTATGATCGTGAGCCGGTAGGCCGGCCGGGGCAGGAAGGACAGGGCCAGGATTAACAGGGAAAAAGCCCCGAGGATGAGGCCGTAGGGGGTGAGGTGGTTCCAGTATTCGTTCTGATATTGGGCGGACCGGACCACATAGCCGGGCAGGAACCGCTCGGGACAGTCATAGAAGATAACCATCAGGGGATCTTCCCGGCTGGAGACAAAGGTCATCCGGTTTTTCAGGGGGCGGAGGCGGCCGCCGATGAAGACCCGGGACCCTTCGGTTAAAGCCGAGACCCGGTTCCAGCGGATCTGTTCGAGGACTTCGTCGTCCCCCAGGAACTCCGACGGATCGCTGCCCTTGAGGATGGGCAGGATATAGGTCTGGGCCCGGGCGATGGCCACCGGGACGGTGAGTTTATCGCTGCGGATCCAGAGGGTATGCCCGTCGGTGGATTCAAAGCCGCCGATAAAGCGGAAAAGGCCGCCTTCTTCCCCCAGGGTCTGGTATGCGGCATAGTCCAGGAAGGGCTTAAGCCGCAGATCGTTAAAACGCTGCCGGAAACGATGCCAGGAACGGCGGTTGATCAGCGCCCCCACCGCGGGAATCAGGGCGTACCAAAAGAGCGTTATGGCAATGATTACTAGTAAATGATCAACCCGCAGAGTATACTACCTCCATGATAAATCATACTTCGGTAAACCTAATTACCGTGGGGGCTATCGGAACCAACTGCTGGATCATGCCGGTTCCCGCGGCATCCGGCGCCCCGGATGCTCCGGACACCCCGGAAGCCCGGGACCCGGATCTCCGGGAAGGCATCGTCTTCGATCCCGGCGATAACCCCCGGGAAATTATGGCCCTCCTGAGACGGCTCAAACTCCGGCCCCGGTATATTATACTCACCCACGGCCACTTTGACCACCTCGCCGCCCTGCCGGATCTGGTTGCGGCCTTTGCCGGTTCCGGCCCCCTGGACATCGCCATCCACCGGGACGACCGGGACTACCTGGGCGGCCAGGCCTACGACGTCCACTGCGTCAGCTTTACCGCCGCCGCGGGAAACGCGGACTACGTGGACAGCCTCTGGAAACCCCTGCCGTCCCCCACCATGATCCTCGCCGAGGGGGACCTCATCGGCCCCTTCAGGGTCCTTCACCTCCCCGGACACAGCCCCGGTTCGGCGGGCTTCCTCTGGGAGGAAGAGAAGCTCCTCATCAGCGGGGACACCCTCTTCAATTCCGGCATCGGCCGCACGGACCTGCCCGGCGGGGACTGGGGGGCCCTGCAGCAAAGCCTGGACCGGCTGCTGGCCTTGGACGAGGGGATCACCGTCTGCCCCGGCCACGGCCCCCTGACCAGCATCGGCGCGGAGCGGAGCCGGAACTGGTATTAGGCCTGGGCCGCGTGGGCCAGGATTCCGGAGATGTTGTGGCAGTAATTCCCCAGCCGCTCGATCCGCCGGACCAGGTCGATAAAGAGCAGTTCGGTCTTGACGCTCTCCCCCGCCTCGATCCGTTTGCGGCCCAGCTTGTTGAGCCGGTTCTGGGATTTGCGGATCCGGCGTTCCAGTTCCAGGGCATGAAGGTTCTGGTCCGGCGCGAGGGCCGCCCCGAGATGGGCCTCCACAAACGTCAAAAATTCCTCCACCAGCCCGACATAGGGGGTCAGGGCCTTCATCTCCTTGTTTTTAAAGACCAGGCCCTTCTTAACGCTCCGCTCCAGGATCAGGCCGATGCCGTAACAGTCGTCGGTCATCTCCTCCAGTTCCGCGATGATCCGCAGGAGTTCCGAGATGTGCCGTTCTGACCGCCGGCTGAGCTGGTTGGCGGAACATTCGATGAGGAAGCGGGTCAGTTCTTCCTGCATTTCATCGGCGTAATCCTCTTTTTCTCTGAGTTCCTCCACCAGATCCGCCGCCGTCTCCGGAGTCATCGCCCCCAGGGACGCGCGAATCCGGGCGTACATGGCCGCGGCGATCCCCGCCATATCCCGAATTTCCTTTTCCGCCCGGAGGATGTTAAATTCCGGGGTATGCTGGATGGAAGACGAGAGGTAGCCGAGCTTGTAGGGGCCCGGGACCTTCCCGTCATCCTTGATCAGGAAGGCAACCAGCGCGGCAAAGGGCCCCACGAAGGGAAGGAAGATGAGGGTGTTGATCGTGTTGAAGACCGTGTGGAACATGGCCAGATGGGTGGTAACCCCCGCCCCGGTCAAAGGCCCGGGGGTGATGAGGTCCACCAGGGCGAGGAGGGGCCGGAAGAAGATCAGGGCCCAGCTGGTGCCGATTACGTTGAAAAGGATGTGTACCAGGGCGGCCTGTTTCGCCGTGGGCTTGGTCCCGATGGAGGCCATCGCGGCGTCGATGGTGGTGCCGATATTGGCACCCAGGATCATCGCCGCGGCGATGGGGAACCGGATCACGCCGTTGAAGGTCATGGTGATGACGATGGCGGTGGATGCGCTGGAGGAATGGACCAGCAGGGTCATGACGAGCCCCACGGCGGTCCCCAGGAGGATGGAGACGAAGCCGAGATCGGAAAAGCCCCCGATAAAGTCGAAGACCCGGTCGTCGAGGGCGGGCATGGACTTGGTCAGGAAGTCCAGCCCCAGGAAGAGGAGCCCCAGCCCGAGGAGGACCGCCCCCAGGTTCCGGCTTTTCCGGTGGCTCACCATGAGGATGAAGCCAATCCCCACGGAAGGCAGGGCCAGGGAGGAAATGTTGAAGGAAAAGCCCACCAGGGAGACGATCCAGGCGGTCACGGTGGTGCCGATATTGGCCCCCATGATCACCCCGATGGCCTCCTTCAGGGTGAGGAGCCCCGCGTTGACAAAGGAAATCACCATCACCGTAGTAGCCGAAGATGATTGTATGATGGCGGTAACCCCAAACCCGGTCAAGACCCCCGCCAGGCGGTTTCCGGTCATGAACCTGAGAACCTTTTGCAGACGGCTCCCCGCCGCCTGCTGGATGCCGTCGCTCATCACCTTCATCCCGTAAAGGAAGAGCCCGAGACTGCCGGCTATACCTAAAATAATGCCAATATAATTCACCGGAACGTCCAATTACCCCGTTAAAAGACCGCAATATATCAAAAAGAATTTCATCCGAAGGATTGTCATCCTTCGATAAACTCCTTGTTTCTCAGTATACTACTTTTTTCTCCCCATACCTACCCCCCCGCCCCGGCTTCTTGCCTCCGTCCCACCCCCGCCGCCCCCGGCAGCCTCATCCGGCGGCGGGACCAGGCCCCCTCCGGCAAAACGGGGATACCCCCGGAGGAAATAACCGGCACGGGGGGAGAAAAAGGCGAAGGGGGGTGTCACGGGGCCTGAGCCTTATCCCCCGCGGCGGCCTTTGCCGGGCCCCGTGTTTTCCCAGCCGCCAGGACCCCCCTTCTTCATCGCCCCCCGTGCCGGTGAGGAAAAGCCCCGGGGGTATCCCCCTGCCTGCCCTGCCATGGGGCTGATCGCTGACAACAAGGGCAAAGACACGCTCTATGTTTACCTTCAAGACGGCGGCGAAGAAATTACCGGAAATGTCTATCCTCTTATCGATCGATTCGAGCCCGAGGAATATTATCATCGAAGGCCACGACCGGGTATGCATCTTCACGACAGCAGCAGCCGTTCTATCCTTCACGTCGGCGGCGGGGTTACGGTGGCCTTACGGAACATAACCCTGAAGGGCAGAACCGGCAATACCGCCGCCCTGGTCAGGGTGATGAACAGCGGATCGCTGATTCCGGAAAACAAGCCGGGGAGGGGCGGGGTTCCGGTTCGGCGGACCAGAATTCCGTACCTCCCCGGTTTTTTCACCCCGCCTCGGGGGTATGAAACCAGACTCCCGAATGAGACCTTGTTTTATTTTCCCCCAGATGCTAGGCTCTATCCATCATACGATAAGGAGTTTTCAATGCCGGAACCTGCAAAACGAGATCCCAAGGCCCCCAGATTTCTCGAAATCACGATAAAAGACAGCGAAGGGAAAGTCTGGTCCACCCTCTTTGCCCAAGGCAAGGATTTTTCCACCGGGTCGGTGGGCTATTACGTTTCCGAAAAGACCACGAACCCGGAGAGCGGGGAACGATACCAGTGCGGACTGAGCTTTACCCTCATCGGGTCAAAGCCGGGGAAATGAGCCTCCCCGCGGCAAGCCCGTACCCGCTTGCCGCCGGGGGGCTTCGGCGGATCTTCCCTTGCCCGCCGCGCCCAATACGAGTATACTTGAAAACGAGGAGGCCCCATGACCGCCAACCGTGAATACAAGGACAGCGTATTCTCCTGGCTGTTCAGCAATCCCGACACCCTTAGGGAACTTTACAGCGCCCTCTCGGGGAAATCCCTTCCCCCGGAGACCCCCATCGTCATTAATACCCTATTAATACCCTCGAAGGGGTCCTCTTCAAGGGCCGGATGAACGATGTTTCCTTCCTCATCGGGGACCTCCTGGTGATCCTCATCGAGCATCAATCCACCATAAACGAGAACATGCCCCTGCGGCTGCTCCTGTACATCGCCAAGATCTACGAAATCCTCACCGGCGAGCGGAACCTCTACCGAGCCCAACGGATGGACCTGCCCCTGCCGGAGTTCATCGTGTTGTATAACGGCACCGCCCCCTACCCGGACACGAGGTCCCTGAAGCTCTCCGACGCATTCAGGGACCCCTCGTCCCTGGGTCTGGCCAAGGGGGAGCCGGCCCTGGAACTCACGGTAAAGGTTTACAACATCAACCGGGGCCATAATGAGCCGATAATCCGGCGCTGCAAGACCCTGGCAGGGTACAGCGCCTTCATCGCCGCGATTCGGGACTACGAAGGGATGGGGAGAAGCCGGGAAGAGGCGATCGAGCAGGCGATCAAAGACTGCATAAAACAAAACATCCTGAAGGAATTTTTACAAAGCCACGGAAGGGAGGTAACGAGTATGTTATTTACGGAATGGAACTGGGACGATGCCCTTGCCGTACAGCGGGAAGAGGGCCGGGAAGAAGGCCAAAATACAATTCTGGACTTGGTGAGACAGGGCTACTCGGTAGAACAAATTGAAGCGATCCTCGCCGAAGATAAATCGGACAGAACCGAGACAGCCGGAATTTAAGGAGGGGAAATGGTGCCTGGCACTTAAACGCCGATACCCCGGCCGCTCCGGGAAGGCTCATTGCAAAAGAATTATTATTTTCTTATAATGCGTTAATGAATATTCAGGAAATACAGGAGGAACTCCTCAAGCAGGAATACCCCTTTCTCACGCCGGACTACGATCCTGATATTGAACGATATTTCAATTTGAGGAACAGCGGCCGGGCCGCCGATGCCCTGTACCTGTACCAAACCCGGCTCAAGCCCCGGTATCCTGATGACGACTTCCGCGCGGTCCTCATGCGGTCTTACCGCTCCCGCGATCCCCTGTACAAGCGCCTCCAGGTCCTGGCCTACCGGGGCCTGGGGGAGCGTTCCCTGAACCGGATTCGGCGGATCATTGCCTATATTGCCGAAAAGGCCCGGTCCTACGATGAGCGGGATGTGTATTCGACGATAAAAGCGGCGGACGCTATCCTGGCGGGGCTTCCCCCGGGCCGGTATGAGGCGATTGCGGGCTTGGAGCGGTACCTGCGCTATGCCCAGGCCTTGGATTTTCATGTCCGTCCCCTGTCCAAGGCCCTGGAACTGATCCGGTCCTACCTCACCCAGTCTTTGGCGGTGGTGGAGGAGGAACTGGGCCGCCGCCAAAACCGGCGGCAGGAGGAACTGGCCCGGAAACAACGGCAGATGTTCCGGGCGAGAGGGGAAGCCGCCCCTGACCCCGGAGCGGCTCCTCAGTCCCCGTTGATAAACCTTTCCCAGATCACCTTTTCCCCGGAGGATCTGGCCCGGATCGAGATTCCCCGGAACCTCTCCAGTCCGGAGGATCAGACCCTGGCCTACTGTGTAAAATACTGGAATTTGGTCAACGATACGGCCTTTGAACAGATCCTCTACCTCTATTCCAAGAAATACGGCGCCCGGCACCATAATGTGTTTTTGATCATCCGCCGGGGCCGGCTCAATATGCTGCGGGATGATGAAATTCTCGCCTCGGTGATGTCTTCCCTGGTGACGGGCTACTACTATTCTATCAAGGGGGATAAATATCTCCAGCGGAATTGGAATATCATAAAACTCAGTATGCAGCAGCCTTCCGCCGGTGAGAACCGCCACGCCGCGGCTCCCCCCCGGCCCCGGCGAGGCCGGACCGCCCAGGGCCCCAGGCTCACCGGGTCTGCCGCCCGGACCCGCTCCTCGGGGCCCAAGTCCCCGGCCCTGCCGAGGCCTTCCCGCCCTCCCAAAACGCCGGTAGAAATCACCCCCGTCCTCAAGCCGGCCCCTAAGCCGGCCCGCGCCGCAAAGCCACCGGTCGAGCCCGCCGTCACGCCGCCGCCCACGCCGGCTCGCGCCGCCAAACCGCCGGGCGAGCCCGCCGTCACGCCGCCGCCCGCGCCGGCTCGCGCCGCCAAGTCGCCGGACGGGGCCGCCGTCACGTTGCCGCCCAAGCCGGCTCGCGCCGCTAAACCGCCGGCTGAGCCCGCCGTCACGCCGCCGCCCAAGCCGGCTGAGCCCGCCGACACGGTGCCTCGCAAGCCGGGTCGCGCGGCTAAATCGCCGGCTGACGCCGCCGACACGGCGCCGGCCGCGCCG
>JAITRV010000297.1 GCA_031288215.1 Spirochaetaceae bacterium
AAGCGCGGTCACCTGAAACAACTCCTGTAGCGCTTCCCATTTGATCTTCTGCCGCGCTTCACTGAAAGCCTGCCGACTCATCTGTACGATATCACCCATTTTCAGGAAATACCTTTCAAAGGCGTTTTGAGAACTTTCTTTTATCATACTCAGCAGAAAACAGACGAGTTTTTTGAATGGCATTTTCCTTTTCCGAGTGAAATCTTTTGGGCTCTTGCGAGCCCTGTCGAGAAACTCAAGGCTTTCAATCAGACGTTTTATTGCCTCCGGCACCCTATATCTGATTTGGCCGTTTTTTTCCCCATTTTATATTCCCTCCCGGATTTTATATTACCACGCCTCCCCTCTTATGTTAACCCTTAACTTGTTGACATTGAATTCCTTACAGGATAAAGACTTAAGAATGACCCTAGACGGAATCGAACCGCCAACCCACGCCTTAGAAGGGCGTTGCTCTATCCAATTGAGCTATAGGGCCTGATTTTTCAACTAGCTGCATCATCCTTATCCAAAAAATCCCGAAGATTTCACATAAGAATAGACAGAGTATACAGAATATCGGCTATTTAGACAAGTATTCGCATTGCGCCATGTCGCCGTTCAATAGAAATGTCCCCCGCGTTCAATAGAAATCCCCATTTGGTGGAATAATCCAGGAGGAAAAATAGCAAATAGAAGGCGGCCTCCCCGGAAGAGGAAATATCTGCTGATGAATTCCGGTCATTTTAGTAAGCGTTCACGTCTCTTCGCCGGTATCGGGTAATTTAAATCACCGCATCGTTGCGGTCAATTCTTTGCTGCTCGGAAGTTAAAAAAGACCCTCGATGAGCCAATCGGTAATGACCTGGGCCCTTTTTCGCATAACGCCGGGGACGTCAATGGTGGCCATATAGAAATTCGAGACTTCGACGCCCATGATGCTGTAGATTAAGAGCCCTTCCTGAAGGGGTTCGATATAGAGCCGGGCGATAAATTTATCTTCCCTGATTATCGGAAAAACCGCATAGATGGTCTTGAAATTGGTCAAGGTATAGAACAATTCATCCTCCGTCCCGGTAATGAGGGCCTGGTAATAGGTATTGCTAAAAATCTTGTCCTTGAGACGCATGTATATGGTTTCCGAGGGGGGGATCTCCGAGGCGTCCGGGGGGTCCGGGAGGGGATTGGGCCGGGGGGCATTATCGACCCGGGCCGCTTCGGAGAAAACCGGCGGATCCTTTCCGGGAGTTTCGCTGCGGTGTACCCGTCCGGCCAGGTTACTGACCTTTCCCAGGGCATTATACGCGGTGATAAGCCCCTTATATCCGCTTGAATAGGGAACAATCGTCAGGCTTTCCATAAAAAAAGGCGGATGCCGGTTCAACACGGGGGCGGAAACAGGAAGCCCCGACTTGGAAAAGCGTATCAGGGACGCCGGCGGGGATTCCGGCGTGATCCTGGTGGTCAACCCATAGCCTGTAGGGGAGAAAGCCTCCGCCCGTTGGGCTTCATCAAAATCGGGAAGAATATCGGAGAAGGACCGACTTTCCCCGAAGGCGCTTAGCGTCAAGAACCCCCAGAGAAATACCGCCGCCGCTGTTCTTTGCATACAAAACCCCTTATGAAAGATGATTAAAAATGATGCCCCAGGCCGATAAAGAGTTCCCGGTTATTACCGGGAAAGAGTTTTTTCGCCTTAAACAATTCCACCAGATTGGTCCCCGCGCTGACCCGTAAATAGAGGCTCCTCCAGGCCAGGGGGAACACGATGAATTCCAAGCCCCCGGCGAAAACCGCGTCCCGGGGTGAAAAATTCCGTTCATGTACGGGATCCCGTACCAGGGCTATATCGATAAAAGGCGCAATCTGGAGTTCAAAATCAAAGAGGTGGAGCTTAGCATTATGAAGCCATTCGGAGGGAACAAAGCGGAGGACCCGGAGGGGGAAATCCAGGTTCAGGGACAGCATATTTTCCACGGGGAGCGCGTTGTTTTTGACGCCCCGCAGCACATCCCCCCCATCGGCATAGACATGGAATTTGCCCGAGGAATATACTTTGTATATACTCTCGGGAGAAAAAAACCACTGCCGGTACATAACCCTTCCGGTAATTTCAAAGAAATCCGTGACAGGGAAATGGCCGATGGCGGAGAAGCGGGCCGAGTAGTTCCAGCTCTGGCGGTTGGTCCCATAGGTATTGGCATTATCGAGGAAGACCTCGATGCCCTTACGGAAGTTGCCTATCCAGTTGATCTCCCCGAATCCCAGGGTCTGGCTCAGGGTTACGGCGGCGCCCCTGCGGTACTCACCGATGTCTCCATAGGGGCGGTAATTGACGCTTCCCTTGAGTTTGGGGGTATAGGTCAATTCCCCCAGGCTGCCCACCGAAAGCCCCAGGGGAATTTCCCATTGGGCGGAGAGGGCGCTGGTGGTATACCAGTGTTCATTATAGTAGACCCCGTCGTCAATTTCGTCGTTGTCATCATTTTCTTCATTTAATAGGGTAATCTGTTCAAGGGCGAAGGTAAGGGTGGTCCTTTTGACGGGAAGGTCCAGGGAAAGCCCGGTGGTGTTCTTGAAATACAGGGGCGCATCCTGGATATATTTAAGCTCATTGTCAAAGTTCAGGTTCCAGTTGAGTCCCAGGGCCTGGAAGGGGAAATCCGAATCAATAAGGAAATCAACGCTGTGTTCTTTCTCTTCGCTATAGCGGTAGCCCACATCGACCCGCAGGGGGGTCATGGATCCGAGGAAATTGTAGTCCCGTCCCTTGAGGGTAAGATCAAAGCCGGAATTCGAGTCATATTGGGGTTCCGGGAGGATGATGAAATTTCTCGTATCCCGGGTTATCACCCGCAGATCCACCGGTATCCCCCCTTCATCGGCCTCCCCAAGGGTATATTCGATGGACACCGCTTCAATGACCCGCTGATTGTAGATAAGCTGACTTTTGCGGGCAATATACCGTTCCAGCGCGGCTTTTCCCGGGAGCCGTTCTCCGACGGCCAATTCCCCCTTCCGTATCAGCGCGGCAGCCTTGGTGCGTCCCTGAATATCAAGATCGATCGTTCTGATGTAGTAGATCCCGTGAACCTCATCGATTCCCTCCGCTTGCTCCGGGGATCGGAGGGATTGTGCCTCCTCCGGGGGAGACGCGGGAGCATCGAAATCGGCCTCCTGGCCGTGGAGACCCCACAATCCCATCAGCAAGAGAATAAGAAAAACCCATCCTTTCGTCAGCATAGGGTCAATGCTCCGTTAATAAGGGGGAGGAGCAGGCGCTGTTCCTCCGGACCGGTTTCAACCAGCAGGGCCCTCCGGGCGGCGGGGATGACAACGTTCAGGGTGCCGGCCTTTTTCTTTTTGTCCCCCCCCAGGGCCTGCATAAAGGAACGCCCGTCTCCCATGAGGGGGTGGGGGGCCGCCGTTTCGTAGCCGTAGGAGCGGATCAGGGCGCTGATTTCCCGGGCCCGTTCCTCGGGGGTGATCCCCAAGCGGAGGCCCAGTTCGCAGGAGCGGACCAGACCCCAGGCCACCGCCTCCCCATGGGAAAGGTTTCCCAGCCCCGCCGCCGATTCCAGGGCGTGGGCAAAAGTATGGCCTAAATTGAGGAGGGCCCGGTCCGTTCCGGTCTCCCGGGGATCGGCCTCTACAATCCGGCCCTTGATTTCCACGCAGGCGGCGATCAGTTCAAAAACCGCCTCCCGGTGCGTTCGGAGCAGATCCCCCCCCTTCAGGTCCCCCCCCGGGGAACGGAGCAGGTCCATAAGAGCGCGGTCCCCCAGGATCGCGGTTTTGATGACCTCCGCCATCCCGGATTTCCACTCCCGCTGGGGGAGGGATGCCAGGGCCTCCAGGGGCATATAGATCCCCTCCGCGGGATAAAAGGTTCCCGCGAGGTTTTTTATTCCGAAAAGGTCGAAGCCGGTCTTGCCCCCCAGGGCGGCATCGGCCATCCCCAGGAGGGTAGTGGAGATGATACAGAGCCGGCATCCCCGCATGAAAATGGAGGCCCCAAAGGCGGTGAGATCGCTGATGACCCCGCCCCCCAGGGCGATGAAAAGGCCGTCCCGTCCCAGTCCCGCCTCGGCCGCCGCCGCCAGGATCCGCTCCACCGAGGCCCAGCCCTTGGCGGTTTCCCCCGGGGGCAGCACACAGCGGGGGATATCCCGATCCCCCAGGATGGGGGCGGCCAGGGCTTCCGTATGGGGATCGCATACCAAAAGGGACCGGCCCTGGATCGGGACGGCCATATCTTCCAAAATTTTTTCAAGTCGGGGCAGTTCGTTCTGTATATGGACCCGGGATAGGGATTGTCCAAAATGAAAGGTATAGTCCCGGTCTATAAGTTTGATGTTACTCCCCCTTTTACGGTTTTTCAATTACAACTTTCTTTAAGATACTACTATCTCCCGGTAAGATCAATGAATTTTTTTCAATCTTTCAAAATTCCTTATGAATTCCAAAACCGGGCCTCAAAACCGGAGCTTACAGGAGGTTTATAATGCTGGATTCGATAAAATTAAGCAATTTAAGGCGCAGTAATTCCCCGTCCAGTTCCACCGCCGAAAGGTAGGATTTCCAGAGTTCGATATAGTGGAGGACATCCTTCTTTTCCAGGGGAAGTTTCTTTCCCGCCAGGAAGGTTTCGCTGTATTTATCCCGTAATATGGTTTTTTCCGCAAAGACCATACGGATATCGGTCAATATGTTTTTTTCAACCCGTATCAGGAACACCACCACCCCGCCGGCTCTTCCCCCGGGGTAGGAGTCTGAAAATTTCTTATGGATTGAGTAATCCCAGTGTTCCAGGGGGATGCGGATCCGGGTAAGGAGTTCCTGGGGGTTAAAGGCCAGGGGGCCGTCGAAAGAGGAAAACCGGGAAGCGGATATCCACCGGGACCCCTGGGAGGTCCGCAGCTCATACCGGGCATCCAGGGCCACCAGAGGCGCGGAGGTATCCAGCCGGCGGGAGGAATGGCAGATATTTCCCCCGATGGTGGCGATATTCCGCAGTTGGGGCCCGGCGATCCCCTGGAGGGTCTGCCGGAGGGCTTTGGGGACGGTTTTTCCCTGGTTGATGACTTCGCTTATCTTTACCATGGAGCCTATTTCCAGGTACCGCTCGGTCCGGGTGATCCGGCGGAGTTCCTCCAGTTTATCCAGGGACAGGATATTGATGGGCAGGGAAAGGGAAGAACGGCCCTGATTCCGGATCAATTCGGTACCCCCCGCAAAGGGAACCGCCGAGGGAAAACGGGCCCAGGCGGAGAACAGTTCCTGGAGGGTGAGGGGGAAGAATACCTGGCTATGCGCGTCCATAAAGCCTCCGCCGGCGTATGTCTATAGCCGCCAATACCCCCTCCACCAGGATGGCCGGTTCGGTACAACGGCACCGGATCCCGTTAAAGGCCCCGAGAATATCCTCCCGGGAAGGCTGAAGATTCCTCTCCAGCAGGGCTTCCGTGGCCAGGATCTTTCCCCCGTCGCAGTACCCGCAGGTTTCAACTCCCGCCTGAGTGAATCCCCCGATGATGTCGGGATATTCGTTGGTCTGGGAGAAGCCTTCAATGGTGATGATCTCACTCCCCCGGATCTGAAAGGCCGGGATGAGACAGGCGGGGGATACCTTGCCGTTAAAGATCACCGAACAAACCCCGCAGGATCCGGTGAGGCAGCCGCATTTTGTTCCCCGGAGACTGAAGGTTTCCCGGAGTATATCCAGAAGACGGGTGTCCGCTTCGGTCCTGATCACCACATCTTCGCCGTTCAGGATGAAGGCTATGGTCATACCGGAACCTCCGCTTTCTTTAATTTTTCCGCTTCCCAGATATCCAGGGCTCCCAGGGGGATCTTTTCAAAGGGATGATCCATGGCCTGGGAAACGGCCTGGACATAGGCGGCGGGTACACAGCTAAAGGGAAGCTCCTCTATGCCCTTGGGGCTTGCCGCATTGTTCCGGATAAAATCAATATGCACCGGCGGTATCTCCCCGGGAACGGGGAGCCCGTAGCGGTGGATCTGTTCCAAAGGAATTCTCCCTTCCTTATACATGAGATACTCCCGGGAAGCCCATCCCAAGGCATAGAGGGTCGAATGGAAGAGGGACCTCCGGGCTTTTGCCTCCGAAAGGATCCGCCCCCCGTCGATCCCCAGCCAGATTCCCCGGATATTCGGTATATACTCGACAGGGTCAATCTCGACCTCCACCGCCGCCGCTCCCCAGCCCAAACGGGCAAGGGCATTCCCGTCTATGGGTTTACCTTCCCAGCCGTTCATTTTGGCGGGGCGGTAGGATCGGCTTATGGTAATCGGCAGGGGGTCCCGGAAACGCTGCTTCCTGATGGCTTCGCAGACACGCTCCACCAGCCGGGTGATCACCATCACGTTTCTGGAGAGGGCCGCCGGCCCGGAATCGGGGCTGGTCCGGGTATTGTCGGTTACCACCCGGACCGATGCGGTTTCTATGGCCAGGATTTCCGCGGCGGTATTCTTCCAGAGCAGGGTATGTTCCCGGTTGGAGGATACCATGCTGGTCTTTATTTCCAGGGAACCGTCCTTTTCCAGGGTTAATTCTACCGAACAGGAACCAAGATCGTATTCCCCATGGAGAAAGCCGCTCCCCTGATAGGCCGTGGCGATCCCTATTCCCCGGAAGACTTCGTTCTCAAAGGACTCTTCGGCCCTCCAGTCCCCGTGTTTTCTCCGGTGGAGCCGGAGCAGTTCATAGGAGGCCCATTTCCGGTGATAGTCGCTCATGGCGGCGGTGGTGTCCAGCAGCGCCTCCAGGGGAACGGTATCCTTCAGGGGGACCCCGATGGTCAGTTTTCTTATATTATTGAAGAAATAGGCCTTCCGCCATTCCCCGGGGTCCTGCCGGAGGGTATCGGCAATATGGGAGACATGCCGCTCCATGGCGAAAAAGCCCTGGGACAGGCCGAACCCGGCAAAGGGCCCCCCGGGGGGAACATTGGTCTTAACCGCGATCCCCTCTATCCTGATATGGGGGATCTTGTAGGTTCCCAGGGCCCCCAGGCACATCCGGTCCAGAATTTCCTCGGTAAAAACCCCCTGGGCTCCCAGGTCGGCGATGACCTGGATCTCGGTAGCCAGAATCTGCCCTTTTTCCCCCAGGGCGCTGCGGATCCGGATCTCACTGCCGCAGCGCTTGGGGGTATAGCGAAAGTCCTCATCCCGGGTGAGGATGATCTTAACCGGCCGTTTGGTGAGATAGGCCCCCAGGGCGGCGTGACAGGCCAGCAGGGAGGGATACCAGATTTTCCCGTCCAGGTGGAGTCCGATCCGGGCGGGTTCCACCTCCACCCGGCTCGGGGACAGGCCGAGGAGGGCGGCCGCGGAACGTTTGACGTGAAAGGGCCATTGCGTGGCGGTATGGATAAGGAAATTCTCCTTTCCCGATTCATCCCGGAGAATTTCCGCCACCGCCCCCTGGGAGTCCGAATACCAGTGTTCCTGAATACCGGTCCGGTATATCCCGTTCACCACGGCTTTTGCCTCCTCAAAGGCCTTCCCCGGATCCCCCAGGGTGATGTCCCGCCGGGCAAGGATCAATTCCGGGGGGGCCGAATAGGCGGAAAAGAAGGGGGGCTCCGGTTCCACTTCTACCTGGGAGAGGCCGGCAAACTCCTCCAGTTTTGCTTTATTCGGCCCCAGGAGGAGGGCCACCGGCTCCCCGATGTAGGAAACCGACTCCGATGCCAGAATGGGGACGGGAAGCTCCTCCAGTTGGTTTTTTCCGGGAATATCCTCCGCCCGAACCGGGATATACCCTGAGGGCAGCCGGGGAAAGCGGATCTCCTTGAGGCGCCCCTTGGCCGCAGGGGATCGCAGGGTGAGCGCGAAAAGCGCCCCCGGTACGGGAATATCATCGACAAACAACGCCTGGTTCATAAAAACCTCAATTCTACGAAAAGCAATTCCCCATCCCCTGATGAGCCTCAGCCCGCGATGGCTTTCACCGCTTGAATGACCCGTTCGACCCGATCTTCCCCCATATCCGGCCAGATGGGCAGGGAAATAACCTGCTCAAACGCCCTCAGGGATTCGGGCAAATCCTCTGGCTCCAGGGCATAGCGCTTCTTATAATAGGGCATGAGGTGAAGGGGAATAAAGTGTACCGAAACCCCGATGCCCCGCTTCTGGAGTTCCCGGATAAATTCATCCCGTTTCAGGCCCCCCTCCCGGAGCCGCAGGGGGTAGAGGTGCCGGGCATCCCCTCCCCCCGTGGGGGGGATGAGAAAGCGGCGCTCCTCCCCAAAGGCCTCATCGTAGCGCCGGGCAATGGCACAGCGCCGCTCCAAAAGGACCGGCGCCCGCTTAAGCTGAACCCTGCCCAGGGCCGCCAGGAGATCCGGGAAATTGTCCTTAAACCCCGCCTCAATGACCTCATAGTACCAGGAAGCCCCCCGATCGGTATAGCGGTTCCAAACCGTCCGGTCTATGCCGTGGGAACGCATCACCGCGATCCGGTCCGCCAGGGCCTGGTTCCGGGTTACCACCATGCCCCCTTCTCCGGTGGCAATGGGCTTGGTGGCGTAAAACGAAAAGACCCCCGCATCCCCCAGGGTGCCCGCATAGGCCGCCGGCCCCGCGGCATCCCCCAGGTCCGCTCCGGGGATGAGGGAGGGGAAGGAGTGGGCGGCGTCCTCCACTATGCCCAGATCATAGCGGCGGCATATATCCCTGAGCGCCCCCATATCGCAGGGGAGGCCGCCGTAATGGACGGGGATCAGGGCCCGGGGCCTTCCCCGGGGGCCGCAGCCTCCCCGCTGGGGGTAGGGGGGAAGCCCCTTGCTGAGCCGGGCCAGGATACGTTCCAGGGCCCCGGGATCCAGGTGGAAGGTCCCGGGGCGCAGGTCCACAAAAACCGCTTCGGCCCCCAGGTAGCGGGCCACCTCGGCGGTGGAGGTGAAGGTATAGGAGGGGACCAGTACCAGGTCCCCGGGGCCTACCCCGAGGGCTTCCAGGGCCAGGTGGAGGCCGCTGGTGGCGGAATTGACCGCCAGGGCGCGCAGGGGCGGCAGGGGCGGCTTTCCCGGAGCCGGGGAGGGGAGGGGAGGGCCCTCCAGGAAGGCGGCGAATTCCTCCTCAAAGGCCAGGGCCTCGGCGCCGGTGGTGAGCCAGCCCGAACGGAGGACCCGGAGGACCGCTTCCTCCTCCTCCTTCCCGATGGAGGGACGGGCAAAGGGGATGGCTTCAGTTTCCATAGCACAGCGGCCTTTCCGGGATCTTTTCCGCCCCCATGCCGGGGATGACCTGCTCCAGGGTTTCGATAAGATATCCCGTATTCCGGTAACATTCAGGCCGGGCCGGGTCAAAACGGCAGACCGGCAAGAGTTTTTCCCTGAGGGAGTCCATCGCATCGGAATAGGGCCGCTTCCGTTCCACCCGGAGGATGCGGCTGAATTCGGTTTGCCGGGGTTCCTCGTCTTCCCCCCAGAGCCGTTCGTCCAGCCGTTCCCCGGGACGGAGCCCCACATATTCGATGCTGATGTCCTTGTCCGGTTCAAAGCCGTAGAAGCGGATCAGTTGTTCCGCCAGTTCCCGGATCCACACCGGTTCTCCCATATCCAAGAGGTAGAGATTGCCGTTTTCCCCAACTCCGCCGGCCTTGAGTACCAGGGAACAGGCCTCGGGGATGGTCATGAAATAACGCCGCATATCCCGGTGGGTTACCGTGACCGGGCCGCCCTTCTCGATCTGCCGCTGGAAAAGGGGCAGGATGGAACCCCGGGAACCCAGGACATTCCCGAAGCGGACCACCATAAAGTTGACCTCCGAGGAAGCCGCCGCCTCCAGGACCAGCCGTTCACAGAGCTGCTTTGAGGCCCCATAAACCGATACGGGGTCTACCGCCTTATCGGTGGTGATCAGGACGAAGCGTTTTACCCCGTGTTTCCGGGCGGCCTGGACCAGGTTGTCGGTACCGAAGACGTTGTTCTCGATGGCCGCCACGGGGTTTTCTTCCATCATGGGGACATGTTTGTAGGCCGCGGCGTGGAAAATCACATCCGCCTTGAGCCGGCCCAGGAGCCAGTCGATGTACTCCCGGTCCTTGAGGTCCCCGATGATCGGGACCAGGGTGGCCTTTTCCCCCACCCCTTCTTCCTGGAGGAGCCTGAGTTCCCGGTCTATCAGGTAGATCGAGTTTTCCCCGTGCCCCAGGAGGTACAGCCGGGAGGCCCCCCCGGAAAGGAGCTGCCGGCACAGCTCGCTGCCGATGGAGCCCCCCGCCCCGGTTACGAGGACCCGCTTTCCCCGGAGGTAGGCGAGGCTTTCCTTGAGGTTCACCGTCACCGGGGTCCGCCCCAGGAGATCCTGGGGATCGATGGACCGGGTTTGAATCAGGTGGGCGTCCCCCTCGACGATCTGGGAGATCCCCGGCAGGATGCGGATCCGGGCGAACCCGGCCCTTTTGAGGATGCCGTAAAGCTTCTTCAGGTATTCCCGGGAGGCACTGGGGATGGCGATGATCGCCTCATCCGCGGCCTTCATCCGCAGGAGTTGGGCCACATCCTGGATCGGCCCCAATACGGGAATCCCTTCGATTTTCCGGCCTATTTTTTCCGGGTCATCATCAAGAAAGGCCACCACCTTCCCAAAAATGGCTTTCGCCTTGATCTCCCGCGCCAGGGTTTGTCCGGCAAAACCCGCCCCGATAATGTACAGCCGTTCCGATTTATAGGTATTCATGTTTCTTTATCAAAGCCCCCCCATCAAAGCTCCCGATCCGGCGCCGTTGTGGTTTCAATATACTCAAAGGCCAGATCAATGGCAAAGGATTCATCGTAGAGATCCAGTTTGATCTTTGCCCTCCCCTTTCTTTTATCGACCTTTATGATGTTTCCCTCCAGTCCTTTTAAGGGGCCCTCCAGCACCACAATCCGGGAATTTTCATCGAAAAAAACCCGGGATTTTCCCGCCACCTGCCCCGCCTCTTTGATAAAGTGAATCACCGTCTCCAGATCCCGGTTCTCCAGAGGGCAGATATGCTGGTTTGATTTAAGAAAACGGAAAAAACCGTCGGTTTTTCTTAAAAACCAGTGGTAGTTGAGGATGGAATCCCCCTCGCCGATCCCCACAAAGACATAGCCCGGAAAGATCCCCTTGGTCGAAGGGACCATAACCCCTTTCCTCCGTATATCTATCCGTCGTTTGGGAAAGTAGAGCGCCGCGGGTATTTCCGGATACAGGGCCTTAAAGAGCCGGATATACTTTCCCTCTCCCCGGGTTTTTACCTGGACCGCATAGTACCTCATGCTTGGGTGATACCATAAAACGGGACCTTCCGCAAGGATCGGAGCGGCTCTCAAGCCCGGTTCCCGTTTAAAGGGGAATGTTTTCCTTAATATACACGTCCAGGGGTATTTCTATTTTGGGAGGGATCTGCTGCTCCAGTACGACATGACGGTACAGATTCAGCAGGGCCTGGCGGCCCTGTTCCTCGGGGCGCTGGGAGATTATCGCGTCTATCCCGCCGTCCCGCAGGAGTTCCCGGTTCTTCGGGATAAGATCGTAACCCACCAGGAGAAAGGGGCATTGCTTTTTTTGGCTCTTTGCGGCCTCAGCAACCCGGTGGGCCATGCAGTTGGTGATAAAGACGCCGGTAAGATCCCGATGCTTCCGGAGGAAGAGGGCAATCTCATCCACCGATATTTCCGACCCCTTGTAGCCGGAATATTCCTGTACCACGGTGGGAAAGCCCTGTTCGCCGGCGTAGCGCAGGAAACCGTTCCTGCGCCGGATGATATGGTAGTCCTCCCCATGGGCGTCCAGGACCGCCACCGGCTTCGTTATCCTGCCCGTCAGGAGCTGCATCAGCCTTCCCGCCAAATACCCCCCCCGGAAGGAATCCTGGCCGATGGTACAGAGGGGGCCGGTATTGGGAAGGTCGGCATCAAAAAAAATGTAGGGGATGCCGCTCTCATGGATCTTTGCTATCAGTATTTTGATCTTCTCGGGCATGATGGGGGATAAAATTATCCCCTCCGTTTTTTCCGCCAAGAGGGAAGCGGCGGCCCTGCGGAAGCTCCCCATGCTGTAACGGTCAAATTCGATGATTTCCGTTTCTACCCCCAGGGGGGTGATTTGCCCCGCCCCCTCCCGTATGCCCTCCAGGGCCTGCCCCCAATATCCGGCGTCCTGATCCCGCCGGGGCAGGAAGGCACAAAAACGGTAAGCCCGGTTCCGTTTAAGCCGCCGGGCTATGGGGTTTGGGGTAAACTGATATTTTTCTATGATTGCCTCAATTCTCGCTTTGGTTTCCGCCGCGACCCGTCCCCGGCGGTAAATCACCCGATCCACGGTTCCTATGGAAACCTTTGCCAGCGCCGCAATCTCTTTAACGGTCATCTGTTCTTTACTATTCTACGCAGCCCTATTCGACTTTAAACCTCGAAACCTCCCGGACCAGCACGTCAATGCTTTCCTTGTTTTGCCCGCTGATAGTGTTGACCCTGTCTACCGCCACATTGATCTGCTCCGCCCCGGTGGCCATCTCGTTCATCCCGTTGGTTATCTCCTGGGTTACCATTTCGAGATTCTTGCCCTCCGTGATAACCTCCTGGCTCCCCTCAAGCATCTCCACTGAACCGTCCTTGACCATCTGGCTTATATCGTTCAACTGACCCAGGGCATCCAAAATCTGCTTGCTTCCGGTGTTCTGTTCTTCCATGGAGTTCCGGATATTTTCTTCCTGCTCCGAAACGGTTTTGACCCCCGAATCAATGGCTTCGAACTTATTCAGCACTTCGTTGGTAGATTTGGTAATCTTGTCGATGGAAGTCTTGATCTTTTTCAGAACCGTGGAGATGGTTTTGGACTGCTCCCCGCTGGACTCGGCAAGCTTGCGGATTTCATCGGCCACAACGGCGAATCCCTTCCCCGCCTCTCCCGCATGGGCCGCCTCAATGGCGGCGTTCATGGACAGGAGGTTGGTCTGGCTGGCGATATTCTCCATCACCGCGTTGATTTCCAGAAGCCCTTCCGATTCCCGGGCGATTTCCTGAATGTCGGTGGCGACTTCCTGAAGGCCTATCCGCCCTATTTCCGAAGCGGAGGCCAAATTCTTCACGTTGTCGGTATTTTTGATCAGGGTCTGGGTGACGGACTGAATATTGGCAAGCATTTCTTCGATAGCCGAGGAGGACTGGGAGACACTTGAAGCCTGGTGTTCGATATGGTCGCTCAACTTGTTGATGTTGGTGGTGATCTGGTCCATCGTGGCGTTGGTCTCCGTCACGCTGGCGGACTGGTTGATCACCCGTCCTTTGACGCTTTGGATGTTGGCGGTAATCTGGTTGATGGCCGCGGCGGTTTCGGTCATGTTGGAGGCCAGTTCATTGCCTATATCAAAGAGGGCCACCGCCTGGTTTTTGATGGTCACCACCAGCACCTTGATTTTCTCCAGGGTCTGGTTGAAGTAACGGGCCAGGTCGCCGATCTCGTCATTGGAGTTGATGTTGATGGTCTTCGTCAGGTCCCCCTCCCCCTCGGAAATATCCTTCAGGGTAAGGGCTACATTGATAATAGGCTTGGCAATGCTGCCGGCGACAAAGAAGATGATCACGGCGGCGATGACGAGGGCCGCAACGATGATGATAATGGCGATTCGGGTGAGCTGGTTTACCGCCGCGAATACGTCTGCCTCCGGAACCGAGGCAAGAATCGTCCAGGCGGTTGTTACGTCCCCCACGTAAAAGGGGTAACTTTCAAAGATACGCCCGTTATTTTGTCCCGAATTCGGCGTACCGGTTTTCAAGGTCTCCAGGGTGTTATTTACCGCCTGCTCTCCAAGGATGCCAACCGAATCGGCGTCGGTTATCTTGCGGCCTACCTGGGACGGATTATAATGGGCCGCGATGGTCCCGTCGGTGGCGTACAGGACCGCCCGGCCGTTTCCGTAGGGTCTTATTTCGGCGATAGTATCGGAAGACGAGGTAAGATCCACCATGATCCCCACTCGTCCCACAATACCCTCAGCGGTAACGATGGGATAACAGAGCCTCATGGCAAGGATTTGTTTTCCGGCATACTGGGTCTGATACGGGAGGCTTATCACCGGATCGGTGAGGTCTATGTTGGCAAGTATATCGTTGTAATACTCATACTGCGACAGGGAAAGCTCTTCCAGGGTCCCCGACCTGCGGGAATACCAGGGCATGTACCTGCCCGTTTCGTCGGTTCCCGAATCGCTGACAAAGGCCGCGTCATTGCCGTCAAGGGCGTTTGGTTTCCAGATGGAAAACATACCCATGAAGTTGGGATTGGATTCCATGATGGATAGTATCGTAATGTCATAACGCTCCCGCCGTTCTTCGACGGGAACCCTCCGGTAGGAATCCATGATATTCGCCAGGGTCTTTGCCGCGGACAGGTAATTCTCATACCGGTTCTGCATCATTATGGAGTATCTGCCGGTAAGGCCCTCCAAATTGTCGAAAGCCGCCTCGGTCTGCATAGCCCTCGCCCGCATGAGCAAAACAACTGATACTCCCGTCACGGCCACTATAAGCAACACCGCCGTAATCAAAGTAAGTCGCAACCGTAATTTCATAGAATACCCCCAAAATTCAAAAAATACAACAATGTATTGTGTTGAGCATAGTTCAAGAAGGCGAAAAATACAATATAAATCAAGGAAAAATTTTGAAAAATTAACGTTACAACGGCTGCTGAAGCCACTGTCAACAGGCTAAACGGACCGGGTTTTGGCATACCTCTGTGCAGTTTCGTTCAAATAGTATACTTTTTCATATATCTCGTCTCGCCGTTTCTGACCCAACGCGCGCCAAACGGCTAGTTCTTCTTGTTCCCCACCGCCACGATGAAACGCTGCAAGCCGATAAAGAGCAGGAGTAGGACGCCGACGGTGATCTTGGTCCACCAGGAGTTGATCCGGCCGTTAAACATGATCAGGGCCTGAATGATGGCAATGGTAAGGGACCCGAATACCGAGCCGTATACATAGCCCACCCCGCCGGACAGGAGGGTGCCGCCGATAACCACCGCGGCAATGGCGTCCATCTCCATGCCCTGACCGTGGAGGCCGTAACCGGAGAGCATATAAAGACTGAACACCACCCCGGACACGGCGGAACAGAAGGCGTTCACCGTGTAGATCGCGATCTTCGTTTTCCGCACCGGAATGCCCAGGAGGAGGGCCGACTGTTCGTTACCGCCGATGGCGTAAATGTCCCGCCCGAATTTGGTATGCAGGGAAACATAGATAACCACGGCAATCATGATGAAGGTGATTATCACATTCAATGAAATAAACGGGACCCCCGTGCCGGCGCCGAAACGGAGTTTCCAGATAGCCAGGTCGCTCAGGGTTTTATTGCTGATTGAGATAGACTGGATGCTGATGAGGTAACAGGCGCCCCGGGCAAAAAACATCCCCGCCAGGGTCGCGATAAAAGGCGGTACGTTCCAGTAGGCTATGATACAACCCGTCAGGAAGCCGATAACGCTGCCGGTAATAAGGGCGATGAGAATTGCGATAAACGGGTTGATGTGGGCAAATTCGGTAAGCGCGGAAACGATCATCGTGGTAAGGGCAACGATGGAACCGACCGACAGATCGATGCCGCCGGAAATGATGACCAAGGTCATGCCCAGCGCGGACATGAGCCCGATTCCCAGTTTCTCAACCATGGCACCGAATTGGGTTTTGCTGAGCGGATGACCGGCCAATAACTCCTCTGCCGTCCAATGGGCCTATTTCTTGGTATTCACGAAGAAAATACCGGCTTTATCGGCATAGATACCTATCGGCAACCCATAAACGGTCAGGGTCTGCCGTAACAGTTCCGGATATCCCATAAGGCATTCGTTTTCAGCCAGATACAGGGCGGTGATATGGCCGGTGGCGTCGTCAATAAAGTCGTGGAGGGCGAACCGTTCCCCCTTCAGTTGCTTTATCCGTCGCTCGCTTAAGCCTAACCGTTGAGCTGCCTCGCGAACCGTATATACGCCGTCAATTGCTCCCTGTATCAGGGTCAGTTTCCCCAATTCCCCTTTGGTCATCATGTATCTCATACCTCCTACTATATCAGGGAAGGTGAAATTTTTCCTGATTATTCTTAGGGGTGAAATTATCACTGATTAACTACACCGCCGGAAGAAAAGTTGACAAGGAAAGAATTCCGGAGTATTATTCTAAGTATGCTGCTTTTTGGTGGTCTTTTTGTTATCTGAGTTTCAGTCTGTATCGCTGTTTATTATGCGCTGCCTCAGCCGGTAGAACGGGAAACTGCCGGGGTTTGCCCCGAACGGGGAACTATCGATAACGGCCGCCCGTATGAAAAGGGCGGAACATACAATGCAGGAGCTTATCGTATGCCGGTCATTCCTTTTCCCTATGGGAAAGAAACCTGGACCTATGCGATTCCCGACAATCGCTTTCAAGCCGAACTCGTTTCCCGGATGCACCACTACAAGGCATCCGGCTCCCAGGAGGAACTGGTCCGCACCGCGCTGGAAAATCCCATCGGCACCCCCACGCTCAGCGTCATGGCCGAGGGGAAACGGCGGGTGGTGATCATCGCCAGCGATCATACCCGGCCGGTACCCAGCAAGGTGATTATCCCCCCGATGCTTGCGGAAATCAGAAAGGGAAATCCCCGGGCCGAGATCACCATCCTCATCTCCACGGGATGCCACCGGGAAACCACGAAGGAGGAACTGGTCGACAAATTGGGCGCCGCGCTTGTGGAAAAGGAACGGATCCTGATCCACGACTGCGATTCAACGGAGATGGTAAACCTGGGGAAACTTCCCTCCGGAGGGGAGTTTATCATCAATAAGATGGCCGTCGAGGCGGACCTCCTGGTGGCCGAGGGCTTCATCGAACCCCACTTTTTCGCGGGGTATTCCGGGGGGCGCAAGAGCGTGCTTCCGGGGATCGTCAGCCGGAAAACGGTGCTGTACAACCACAACGCGGAGTTCATCGCCAGTCCCGCTGCCCGGACGGGCATCGTTGAGGGCAATCCGATTCACATCGACATGCTCTACGCCGCCCGGACCGCCCGGCTGGCCTTTATCTGCAACGTGGTGATCAATTCCCAAAAGGAGGTGATCTACGCCGTGTCCGGGGATGTGGACCTGGCCCACCGGACCGGACGGGACTTTCTCGCCGGCATGTGCCAGGTGGAGGCGGTTCCCGCGGACATCGTCATTACCACCAACGGGGGCTATCCCCTGGACCAGAACGTTTACCAGGCGGTCAAGGGGATGACCGCGGCGGAGGCCACCGTTAAAAAAGACGGGGTCATCATCATGCTTGCCAAATCCAACGACGGCCACGGCGGGGAGGAATTCTACAAGACCTTTGCGGAAGAGAAAAATTTGGCGCGGATGATCGAGACCTTTTTAAAAACACCGAAAAACAAAACCCGGGTGGATCAATGGCAATCCCAAATTTTAGCCCGGGTCCTGCGGCATGCCCGGGTGATCTACGTGTCCGACGTCCCTGACGAGATGATCAGGGAATTTCAGATGATCCCTGCCCATTCTCCGGAAGAGGCGGTGAAAAAGGCGGAGGACCTGCTCAAGAACCCCCAGGCGACGATTACCGCGATCCCCGACGGCGTCGCGGTTATGGTGAAAGCGGCCGCGGGATCGTGACTTCGGGGCAAAGCGGGTTCTCCTGCCCCAGCCGGGTCCGAAGCCATGCGGTCAGTCAGTCAGCCTGCGGCCCGAGAGGGATTTCCGGGTATACTCCTCCTCCGGGACGGCCTCGTCTTCCATGTCTATGATGTAGCGGCCCCGCACCACCCGGGCCTCCCGTTGATTGGTCGCCCGCTGCTCGGTGATCACCAGCAAATGGGGTATTCCCGGGCCCTGATAGCTTATTTCGTAAATGGCGTCGCCATAGCTGGTTTTCGGTAACCCGTCGTCTATGGCCATCATGAGTTCAAAGCGTTCCCGCTCCCGGTTTTCGATAAAGCGCAGTTCAGACCGCTTATTATCTTCATCAAACCCAATGATAAGGGTCATCCGGCCGTCAATCGGTTTACAGCCGCTTAATACCCCCGCCGTCTCAGATCGGATCGTTACTTCCTTCAATACCGCCTCTTCCGTAATAATAATCACCCCCGAATCATTCACGTTCACGGCCCCCGGCATACTTTCCGTAAGGGTAATCCGCTTGGACAGATAGAATTGGATTCTGTTCAGTTGCTCATCCGAAATTTTTTCGAACATGACCGGGGTAAAAATCGTCTTTGCCGGCGGCGGCGGCGATGACGATGTTGATACGGATGACGATGGTGATGACGCCGCCGATGTTGACAAAAGGCCTTGAGGCGCCGCCGGCTCAGGGCTTTCAGGAGGAGTAACGCAGCTTGTTATTAATGCGGCACACAGGAAGAAAATCCCGCTTTTTCTCATATACCCTCCTTGGACGCACCGAGCGTATGCTTCAACGCTTTCAGCCGGTATTTCAACCAGTATAGGGTCATTTTGTTTTTTTGTAAAGTATAGAAAAAAGACGGGGAATATCGTAGTATGATGACGAAGTCAGTATGAAGAGGAACCCGTTATGACGTGGGGAAGGAGCAGCTATGAAAAGATTGGTGGTTTTATTTTTTATCCTGGGGGCCGTGCTGTTAATCGGCCTCTATGCCCAGTCCGGGGCTTCCGGGACGGTGGAAATCAGTTTTTCCTATACCCGGCAGCCGGGAGCCGCCAGCAATCAGTTCGCGGTTTGGGTTGAAGACGCCGGCGGCAGGGTGGTCAAAACCATCTACGCCACGGAGTTTACCGCCCGGGGGGGCTGGGAACGGCGGCCTGAGTCCATACCCCAGTGGGTCAGCCGTTCCGGGCTTTCCGCCATGAGCCGGCAGGGCATTGACGCCTTCACCGCCCCCACCCCCCGCCCCGGGACCCTGCGCTACACCTGGGACGGGACCGGCGTGGACGGCGCCGCCTTGCCGCCGGGGACCTACCAGGTCTTCCTGGAGGCCACCCTCCGCCGGGAGAACCGGGTGCTGTACCAGGCCGCGGTGGAACTCGGCGGCGCGGCTGCCGAAATCGCGGCCGAGCCCCGCTACTTCGGGACCGGGACGGCCGAGCGGGACATGATCGGGCAGGTGGCCATCCGGGTCCGCCCCCGTCCGGGGCTTTCGTGAAGCGGCCGGGGACGCGCCGGGGGGCGGTTCCGGCGGGGGTGGGAGTCGTATACCAGATCTATCCCCGGAGTTTTATGGATGCCAACGGAGACGGGATCGGGGATTTGCCGGGAATTCTCCGGCGGCTGGATTACCTTGCGGACCTGGGAATCGACGCGATTTGGCTGTGCCCCATCTTCGCGTCCCCCATGGTCGACAACGGCTACGACATTTCCGATTACCAGGCCGTTCATCCCGCATTCGGGACCATGGAGGATCTGGATCGGCTGATTCAGGAGGCGGACCGGCGGGGCATCCGCATCTTCCTGGACCTGGTGCTTAACCATAGCTCGGATCAGCACCCCTGGTTCAAGCGCGCCCTCTCGGATCCCGGCCCCTACCGGGATTTCTACTTGTTCCGTCAGGGGACGGGGGACGGGCCCCCCACGAATTGGCGATCTATCTTCGGCGGTTCCGTCTGGGAGCGCCTGGAGGACAGCGACACCTATTATTTCCATACCTTTGCGAAAGAGCAGCCGGATCTGAACTGGGAAAACCCCGCGCTGCGCCGGGAACTGTACCGGATGATCCACTGGTGGATAGACAAGGGTATCCGGGGCTTCAGGATTGACGCCATCACCTATATCAAGAAGGACCAGCGCTTCCCGAACCTCCCCCCGGACGGGAGCGACGGCCTGGCGGACTGCGCGCCCTGCTGCCGGGTCCATCCGGGGATCGAGGCCTTCCTCGCGGAAATGCGGGACGAGGTCTTCAAGCCCCGGGGGATTTTCACCGTGGCGGAGGCGAACGGCCTCGGTCCCGGGCATTTGCGGGACTTTATCGGCGAGAACGGCTTTTTCTCGACCTACTTCGATTTTACCTGGGCCGAAATCGACATCGAAGCGGGGATATGGCACCGGCGGCGTCACTTTTCCCGGCGGGAACTGCGGGAGGCCATCTTTGCGAATCAGGCCGCGGTGATTGCCGCCGGGGGGCACGGGGCGCTGTACCTTGAAAATCACGATCAGAACCGGAGCCCCGATAAATACCTGAGCCCGCGGGAGCGGGTCCTGGAAGCCGGGGCGGAGGGGGCGGTCCGCGGCCCGGGAGCCTTGGGGAAGAGCCTCCTCGCCGTGCTCTATTTCTTTTTGCAGGGGACGCCCTTTATCTACCAGGGGCAGGAGCTGGGCATGACCAACCACACCTGGAAAAGCCTCGAGGAGTTCGACGATCTCTCCACGGTGGACCAGTACCGCCGGGCCAGAGCGGCGGGCTTCACGGAAGCGGAAGCCCTGGAGACGGCGGCCTACCGTTCCCGGGACAACGGGCGGCTCCCCTTTCTCTGGGACGATTCGGCCCATGCGGCCTTCAGCACGGTGACGCCCTGGCTGCCCATTCACCGGGACTACCGCTCCCTCAACGCCGCGGCCCAGGCCGCCGATCCCCATTCCCTGCTGCGCTTTTACCGGCGCATGATCCGGCTGCGCAAGAGCCGGGAGCCGCTGTTTTTCGAAGGTTCCCTGGAACCGCGCTTTCTCGACCGGGAGGGAGTGTTTGCCTACGAGCGCCGGTATCAGGAGGAACGCCTCCTGGTGGTCTGCAACTTTTCCGCCGATCCCTGCCCCCTTCCCCTGCCGGGGGGCCGCATCCTGCTGAACAACTACCGCACTGAAGGGAGCGTTCCTCCGGGGGAGTACGCCTTGAGGCCCCTGGAAGCCCTGGTCCTGGAGAGCGGGGATATTTCGTCGTAACCCGGACGCATTTCCGGCCCCAATCGTCGCAAAAAATGCGGCGATGAGTGTGGGCATGGGTATTCTTAGCTGCCCTCCATTCAGCCGCTAGACATTCAGGGCGGATCTGAAGAAGTCCCTCCTGCCGGAGCAAATTACCTCTAACGGCACGGTTATCACCGCCCCGGCGGGCTGGCTGCCCAAGCCGGAAGATGGGAAAGCCGTATCAACATGAATTGCCTCACCCCCGGCCCCGGACTAACAGGCATAATCGCCGCATACAACCGTTTGAGT
>JAITRV010000321.1 GCA_031288215.1 Spirochaetaceae bacterium
TGCCTTCTTTTTTCTGGGCCTGGGAACAGTTTTCTTTTTTCTTGTTTCCTGCACCCGGGCGGCGCCCCAGATCGCCTATGGGTTTATACAACTGGTGTATTATCAGACTTCCGGGCAAATCGAGGAGCGGTTTTCTTTTTTTGTCCTTCCCGATGATGAAGACGGTCTTGAGGACCTGCGGGAGCTCTACCTTTACCATGACAAGGAGGGTTTGGCGTGGTCCATCTCAGCCGATGAATGGATCATCTACGAAGAAGACGGAAAAACCTGGATCGGCAGCCGGGGTATTACCATGTTAGGGGGGGGGGTGCTTCCCCGGGGGCAATATCGGGCGGTTCTGATGGATAAGGGGGGAGAAAAATCGGAACGGAGCTTTAGTTTTGACGCCCCCGAGAAGCCCCGGTTTCCCTTTCCCCGGCTGACGCTGGCGCAGGGGCAGTACCAATTAGAATCCCAGTATCCTCAGAACTATTTTATCTGCTATGACCGGCAGGGGGAAGTGATCACGACCCTCAGGGTAACCAACTCCATGGGGGTCCTGGGGGACCTGGGGCTTCCCTCAAACACCGGGGCGGTATCCCTTTGGGCGGAAGATGAGGAATACATGACCTCGGCCTATACGGAACCCCTTGCCATCCGCTAACCGCTCCGGCCCCGGCCCCGGAGGGGCTTTTCTTGAAGCGGAACGGGCGACGGCAGAACGGGCCGGCGGCTCCGTCGCCATCGGACGGCCCGCCGCCGGAAGGGATCGCTGCACTACCCGCAAGGAAAGCCCCCCAGGGGCCGGGGCCGGGGCGGTGAAGAGTTATGTGCTCCGGGGGGGGAGGATGAGCGATGCCCAGAAGCGGTCCTACGATGCCCTTGCTCCCCGGTACTGCGTCCCCTTTACCGGGGAACAGGCCGATTGGGGGGGTATCTTCGGCAATGAAAACCCCCTGATCCTGGAGATCGGCTTCGGCATGGGGACCGCCACCGCCGCTATCGCCCGGGAGAACCCCGGAAAGAACTACCTGGGGGTAGAAGTCTTCCGCGCCGGCATCGGGCGGCTGCTCTGGGAGATTGAGCAGGCGGGAATTGAAAATATCCGCATCCTGGAGCATGACGCGGTGGAGGTCCTGGAGAAGATGATCGCCGACGGATCCCTGGAAGGGGCGCATATCTTCTTTCCCGACCCCTGGCCCAAGAAGCGGCACCATAAACGGCGGCTGGTCCGGCGGCCCTTTACGGAACTCCTGGCCCGGCGGATCCGTTCCGGCGGCTATCTCTACATGGTTACCGACTGGGCCGAATACGGGGAATGGGCCCTGAGGGAACTTTCCGCCACGGCGGGGCTGGTCAATCCCTATGGGGGCTTTGCCCCTCCCCGGGAATGGCGGCCCCGGACCAAATTTGAGGCCAAGGGCCTGTCCAAGAACCACGAGATTCGGGAACTCTTTTTCAAGGTGGAAGCGCGATGAGGAAAGACCAACTTCAGGGGGAAAGGGCCCCCGGAAAAAATCCTTCGGGGGGGGGGGCCGCCGGCGAATCCCGGGCCGCCGTCCTGGAAGATCTCATCCGTTCATACCAGGCGTCTTATTATAACGGGGAAGGGGAAATCTCCGACGGGGAATTCGACCTCCTCTGGGCTGAACTCAGGGCATTGAAACCGGACAGCCCGGTCCTGCGGCAGGTAGGGGCCGATGCCGTTGACGGCTTCCCCAAGGCCCGGCACCTCATCCCCATGGGGAGCCAGGACAAGGCCGCCAACCCCGAGGAATTCCGCGCCTGGGCGGAGAAGGTTGCCCCCGCCGCCATGGTGGTGCAGTATAAGCTGGACGGGGCGAGCCTGGAACTCCAGTACGAGGGAGGGAAGCTCCGGCGGGCCGTCACCCGGGGAGACGGCCTCATCGGGGACGAGATCACCCGGAACGCCCGGCGCATGGAGGGGGTCCGGGAGGAACTGGACCTGCCCTTCACCGGGGGGGTCCGGGGGGAAGTGGTGATGAGGCGGGAGGTCTGGCGGGAAAAGTACGGCGGCAAGGCCAACTGCCGGAACGCCGCCAACGGCATCATGCGCCGCAAGGACGGGGAAGGCTGCGAGGACCTCACCCTGATCGTCTACGACGCCGCCGCCTCCGGCGACGACTCCTTTTTCAAGGACGAGATCGAGAAGCTGGCCTGGCTTCGTTCCCGGGGCTTTTCCGTCACCGCCACCCGGGAATTCGCCGCCGCGGAGGAAGTGATTGCCTACCGGGCCGAGGTGGCGGCGGGGCGGGAAGCCCTGGCGGTGGACATCGACGGCCTCGTGGTCAAGGACCGGATCACCGATATGGCGGACCTCCGGCGGACCCGGCCGGAGCGGCAGATAGCCTTCAAATTCGACCCGGAACGGGCGGTCAGCATCCTCCGTTCCGTGGAGTGGAGCGAATCCGGGGCTACCTATACCCCCATCGGCATCGTGGATCCGGTGCGCCTCGCGGGAACCACGGTCCAGCGGGCCAACCTCAACAACCCCGACATGATCCGCTCCCTGGGGCTGAGGATCGGCTCCCCGGTTATCATCGTCAAGCGGGGGGAGATCATCCCCAAGATCGAGGGCCTTGCCGAGGGGCTCCTTGTCCCCGGACAAGTTCCCGGACTCGCGGCGGGCCCCGGCGGGGAAGGGGAGGGGCGGGACATCGAATTCCCCACCCGCTGCGGGATCTGCGGCAGCGCCCTGGAGGACGGGGGGACCCGGCTCTTCTGCCCCAACCCCGACTGCCCCAAACGGCTCCTCCACCGGCTGGAGAAGTGGATCTCCGTCCTGGACATCCGGGAACTGGGGGAAAAACTCCTCCGGCAGCTTTTCGACAAGGGCCGCCTCCGGCATATTCCGGATCTCTATACCCTGACGCCGGAGGAACTGGCGGAATACGAGCGGATGGGGGAGCTTTCCGCGGCCAAGGTGGTCCGCCATATCCGCACCCCCCGGGAGCTTCCCCTCTCGGTCTTTATCGCGGCCCTGGATTTTGAAGGGGTGGGGGAGCTGATCATGGAAAAGGTCGTCTTTGCGGGGTATAACACCCTGGACACGCTCAGGGCCGCCTCGGTGGAGGCCCTGGCGGAGGTCTACGGCCTGGGGGAGATCACCGCCCGGACCATCCGGGAAGGGCTGGACGAAGCCGCCGCCGAAATCGAGGGGATCCTGGCAACGGGGATCATCACCCTTGCCCCCCCGCCCCCTGAGGAAGCGCCCCTCCGGGGCTTTTCCTTCTGCTTTACCGGGGAACTGGCCTCCATGAAGCGGACCGAGGCGGAGGAACGGGTCCGGGCCCTGGGGGGTTCCGCCAAATCGTCGGTGGTGAAGGACCTTTCCTTCCTCGTAACCAACGATCCCGAATCGGGTTCCGGGAAGAACAAGAAGGCCCGTTCCCTGGGGATTCCGGTCATCGGCGAGGCGGAATTCCTCGCCATCCTGGAGGACCCGGCTGCGGCCGCAGGCGGCGGGGGAGGGGCGCCGGACCGCGGCGGAAAGAGCGGCCTCCAGGGCGAACTCTTTTAAGCCGCGTGAGTCCGATGGAAGGGCCCCCCATACACCGGCTCCTCGAAGAAACCGGCCTGCCCCTGGTCCCCCGGCTGGCCGGGATCTGCGGCGCCCTGGAGGAACGGAAAACCGCCGTGGTCCGCGCCGATCCGGGGAGCGGAAAATCCACCCTCCTCCCCCTGGCCCTGCTGGACCGCACCTCCGGGGAGGGCCGGATCGTCATGCTGGAAGGCCGCCGGGCCGCGGCGGCGGGGATCGCGGGGCGGATGGCGGAACTCCTGGGGGAGCAGGTCGGGGAACGGATCGGCTATTCGGTACGGATGGAACGGCGCCTTTCTCCCCGCACCCGGGTGGAAGTCCTCACCGAGGGGCTGCTGGTCCGGCGCATCCAGGGAGATCCCGGATTACGGGGGATTTCCACGGTGATCTTTGATGAATTCCACGAGCGTTCGGTGCATACGGATCTGGCCCTGGCCCTGATCCTGGACCTCCGCCGGATGGGGCTCGCCGTCCGGCTTCTCATCATGTCCGCCACCATGGACGCCTCCCGGATCGGCGCCTTCATCGACGCCGCGGAGGACCGGCGGGGGGCGGACAAAACCCCGGTCTTTGACTGCCCCGGCCGCCGCTTTCCGGTAAAGACCGAATACCGCCCCATCCCCGGCAAGGGCCCCCTGGGGGCGGAATGCGGGCGGGCCCTCCTCCCCCTGCTCCGGGAAGGGGAGGAGGGGGACGTGCTGGTCTTCCTGCCGGGGAAGGGGGAAATCGCCGCCGCCGCCCGGGTCCTCCAGGAGGCGGGCCTCCCCTCCGGGACCCGCCTCCTCCCCCTCCACGGGGGCCTTCCCCTGGCCAGGCAGCGGGAGGTTATCGCCGGAGGCGGAACCGGACGGCGGGTAATCCTCTCCACCAATGTGGCGGAGACGGCCCTCACCGTTCCGGGAGTTACCCTGGTGGTGGATTCAGGCTATGCCCGGATAGAACGGTTCCACCTGCCCACGGGGATGAACCGCCTCGTCCGGGAGCCCGTGAGCCTGCAGGCCGCGGACCAGCGGGCGGGGAGGGCGGGACGGCTCATGCCGGGCCGCTGCGTCCGCCTGTGGGAGGAGGCCGCGCCCCGGCCCGCGGAGACCGACCGGGAGATCCACCGCATCGACCTGGCAGGCCTCGTCCTGGAATGCCTCCTCTGGGGGGTGCGCCGCCGGGAGGAACTCCCCTGGCCGGATATGCCCCCGGAAGGCGCCTGGGACCGGGCCCTGGACCTGCTCCGGCGGCTGGGGGCGGCCGACGGGGAGGGGAAGGCTACCCCCCGGGGCCGGGAGATGGCCCGGCTGGGGCTGCACCCCCGGCTGGGAGCCCTTTGCCTGGCGGGGGATGCTGCCGGACAGGGGGCGCTGGCGGCGGCCGGCGCGGCGATCCTCTCCGAGCGGGACGGTTCGGCGGTTACCGGCGACGCCGATTTCCGCCGCCGCCTCGCGCTGATCCGTCAACCGGGGGGTCCGGGGGCGGAGCCCCCGGTTTACTGGGCGCGCAGCGTCCGCACGGCCGCCGCCGAACTCCTCCGCAGGCTGGGCCGGGACTCCGCCCTTTCCTGGACCGCCGCCGAAGAAGCCTCGGTGGGGGAACTCCTCAAGGCGGCCTTTCCCGACCGGATCGCCCGCAGGCAGGAATCCTCCGCCTTCCGCTTGAGTTCCGGCCGGGAAGGGACGGTCCAGGGCCCCCTGGCCGCGGCGGAATGGATCGTGGCCGTCGAGGCCGATGCCGGGGAACGCGCCGCCCGCATAGACCTGGCCGCCCCGCTTTCCCCGGAGGGCGCCCTGGAGGCCCTTGAGGGGGAACTCCTCACCGAAACCGCCATCGAATGGAAGGACCTGGTCCCCCGGAGCGTCGTCACCCGCCGGGCGGGACGGCTGCTCATCTCCGAAACCCGGCGGCCCAGCCTCCGCGCCGAGGTCATCCCGGAACTGCCCGCCCTGCTGCGGGAAAAGACCCTGGGTGTCCTCCCCTGGGAGGACGGGGCCCGGCGGCTCCTGGACCGCATCCGGTTCTTTGCCGCCTTTTCAGCCGCCTCCTCCGGAAGGCGGGGGCCCTCCTGCGAGGCCGCCTCCTGGACCGACGAAGCCCTGGCGGAAACCGCTTCGCAATGGATAGGCCCCCTGGTGTGGGACGGCAATGAGCAGGGACGGGGCCCCGTCATCGAGGGAGCCGGCCTCCGCCGGGCCCTGGAAGGGCGCCTGGGCTTCTCCCTCCTTTCGGAACTGGACCGCGCGGTCCCCGCCGTTTTCACCCTGCCCCGGGGGAAACAGCGGCCCCTGGACTACGCTTGCGGGGAGCCGGTCCTCCGGTGCCGCCTCCAGGACGCTTTCGGCATAAACGAGATCCCCCGCATCCTGGGGGTCCCCCTGGTCTTCCACCTCCTGTCCCCCGCGGACCGCCCCATCCAGATCACCTCGGATCTGCCGGGCTTCTGGGCCGGCTCCTACGCCCAGGTCCGCAAGGAGATGCGGGGCCGCTACCCGAAGCACGCGTGGCCCGAGGAACTGTAGCGGAAAGAATTTTGCGGAAAGAAGTTTATGAAAAAATATTCGATATATCAACAGTGCCCGCATATTGATAGAGCAGATTCCCGATAATATGTTCATCGGAGTTTAAATACCCTCTCACGCTGGGCGCCATAAAAAGACTGCTTCCTCCCCGGCGGAATTCCCGCGGGGTTATCCCGGTTTCCTTCTTAAATACGCGGTAAAAGGTTACTTCGTTGTAAAAGCCGCATTCGTCGGCAATAATTGCCGGCGGTTTGTCCGATTCCCGGAGCAGCCGTTTCGACTTTTCTATGCGGGCGGCGTTGATCAGACCCTTCAGGCTCTGGCCGGTGGTTCCTTTAAGATAACGGTACAGTGTTTTTTCATTGATTTTGAAGTGTTTTATTATGGATTCCGCCAGATTTTCGTCCTGAACATTAGTATCGATGTAAAGGCAGACATCGGAAACCAGTTCACCGATGCTGTCGATACCGTTAGAATGGTGGCTGCTGTGTATATCGAACTCGGTATATTCAACCAGATCGGCGGCCAGCGTTTGAACCAACGCATGGGTTCGGAGGTCCGCCGTAACACCGTACTGTCTCCCCGATATGCCAATATGGACCGCCAGTTTGGTAAAATGTTCATAGGGCAGGCGGGGGACAAGGTTTTTTTCGGTACTGTTCAGGTAGAAATAGTATTCTTGCTGCTGATTTAATACGGGATCAAAAAGGGAAGGGGGGAATTGTATAAAAAGACAGAGATTCTCCTCATCGGTATGCTTGAGGCCGTGGATTACCCTGCTGTTAAACAGTACAAGATCGCCGGCACGCAGGATATATGGTTCAGGCCCGCAAAATATCTGCAGCGATCCTTTTAATATGACCATAAGTTCATAATCAAAGTGCCAATGCAGCCGGGAACTCCCCAAATTCACCACAAAAACATTGGCAGGATAGGCCCGCTTATGTTCTATCGATTCAAAAATACTGCTCATGATACGTTCTTCCTTCATCAGAGTTTAATGCTTCCTAAAAATAAATCCTTATCCGCGGAGGAGGTCCCTATATACACTTCATATTTCATGTGTTCAAGCTCGAAGGTTCCTTTGGCGGTATTATAATACCTCAGTCTTTCCACCGGGCATGCTATAAAAACCCGCTTCTCTTCCCGCGCTTTTAAATGCACCCTGGAAAATCCGCACAGTGTTTTTACCGGACGGTCAATCTTTGAATGCTTAAAACCGGCATACATTTGTACTACCTCATCGCCGTCCATGCCGCCGGAATTGTGTACGGTACAGGATGCGGTGATAGTTTTTCCGTCGGTTTCAAAACAGGGGGAGCTTATTTTGAACGAAGTATAGGAAAGACCAAATCCATAAGGCAAAAGGGGCGCGACGCCTTCTTTTTCCAGTTTCCGGTAGCCATGATAATAATCGTACCATTGCGTTTCCGTATCCCAGTTGATCCGGGGAAGGTCCGCTTCCCTGACAGGGAGAACAAAGGGAAGTTTCCCCCCGGGACTGAGCTTCCCCAAAAGGATCTCCGCAATCGCGGTGCCCCCTTCCTGTCCCGGATAATAAGCCATCAATATGGAGGAAACAGCGTCTTTCCAGCCGGTAATCAGAATCGTACCGCCGCCGATGAGGATCACTGCGGATCGTTTATTCTCCGGCCCGGCGCCGCGGATCATTTCTATTTCATCTTCATGGAGGGAAAGGCCCCTGGTACGGTCTCCGATACATGTTGTTTGAGGGTACGCATACTCCCCCTCGTCCAGATGATCATAACCTGCCACAAAGATGACCGCATCCGATTCCCGGGCCAATTTTTTCCCATGCGCGCTATTGGATCCCATATAAAAAACAATCTCCGTGTCCGGCGCCGCTTTTTCAAGCCCTTCAAGAATAGTAACCGTATGGGCCGGAAATACCTTGCTTGATCCATTGTCCCCCAGGTTTTCCCGGTTCCCCAGCCGGCCAATCAGGGCCAGCCGTTTGAGCTTCCGGGGATCCAGGGGCAGGGCGTGATGGCGGTTCTGCAGCAGGGTTATGCCTTCCCTGGCGGATTGGAGGGCCAGGGCCCGGTGTTTTTTGCATCCCAAAACTTTTTGAGGGCTCTCATCTTTTTTCCGTCCTTCCTCAAAGGTGATGACCGTTCTTATAATGCGCAGGGCCGAATCATCGATCCGTTCTTCAGCTACACGTCCGTCCCGTACTGCCTGGATGAGCTTGTCTCCAAAGTGGATGGTACAGCACATCTCCAGATCCTGCCCCGCGTTTGCCGCCTGGACCGTATCACTCATGCCCGAG
Organism: Spirochaetaceae bacterium; assembly: GCA_031288215.1. Lineage (GTDB taxonomy): Bacteria > Spirochaetota > Spirochaetia > Treponematales > Breznakiellaceae > JAIRMO01. The sequence goes on from JAITRV010000321.1 coordinate 8,336, forward strand.
ATGAAATCGCTCAATACGAAACCGTCAAAATCCCATTCCTCCTTAAGAACCCGGCGGAGCAAATAATCGTTTTGTCCGCAGCAGATTCCCCTGAACCGGTTGTAAGCGCTCATGATGGAAGCAGCGCCGGCATCGACGCAGTCTTTAAAATGGGGCAGGAACACTTCCCGTTCAGTCCGGGGATCACAATCGATGCTTACCTTAAAACGGCTTATCTCCATGGAATTGAAGGCGTAATGTTTGACACAGGCCATCACCTGTTCGCTTTGCACCCCTTCCACCAGAGCGGCCCCCATCGTTCCCAGGGCAACGCTGTCCTCCCCGTAGGTCTCCTGGCTGCGGCCCCATCCGGGATGCCAGGGTAAATTGACGCATACGCCGGCAAAGAGGTTTCCTCCCCAGGCTTTAACTTCCCTGCCGATGGCCTTTCCGATGCTCCTTTCCAGGGCCGGGTCAAACCCGGCTCCCCGGCAGAGGGGAACGGGGAAGCAGGTGCTTTTGCCGATACCGCAGACGACTCCCCGGGGGCCGTCGCAGAACATCAGCGGCGGGAGGCCGGTTTTTTCCGAACCTCCCGCGGGGTAGGGGCTTTCGTTATAATGGCTGCCTTTAGCTATCAAAGGTCCCAACAGATCTTCCAGCTTGGTGGACCCGCTCATGAGGCGGACTTTTTCTTCCGTACTGAGCCGGTTCAGGAGTTCTATGGCTTTTGGCGTATTGGCAAGACGTTTTTGCTTAAAATTCATGGTCCCCTCCGAATAAGACATTGTAAAACGGTTATTCATTTTTGTCGAGTTTATTGAGCAATTTAATCTAAATTATGCATAATTCGCCATTTTTTTGTCCAAAATTGATATAAATTTTCTTCGAATATGATAACATTCTTGAAACAGGGCATAATATGATAAAGCTCAAGTCCGCCTATTCCGGCGCCGTGTTACGGAGCTGTTTGGCATATCACGATTGTGCCTGCGGGTGCAGGTAAACCGTTTTATAATCTTAAGGAGGAAGAAAGAATGAACGCTCAAAGAATGATGATGTTCTCATTGGTTTTCGCCGTGGCAGGTTTCGCTTTTGCCGGCGGCACGCAGGATGGATCAACGGCTGACAAAAAGCTGGTTATTGGATTCAATAACTACCTGCAGGGTAATTATTCCCTCGACATCCTTGAAAAGAGTTTCAAGGCGACCTGTGATGCCCTGGGGGTTGAACCCTATGTCTTGAATGACGAGGCGAAACCGGAAAATTCGGCCTCCAATGTCGATAACATGATCAACGCCGGTGTTGACGGGATCGTGTTCTTCGGCATCAATGACACGCTGTTTCCGGTTGTGGCAAAGAAATGTACGGACGCAAAAGTCCCCTTTGTGTTTTTCGATCATATGCCTTCCGATGAAACCCTTGCGCGGGTCATATCGTCTCCTTACTACAAAGGCATTGCCGCAACCGTTGATTACGGAACCGGTATAAACATTGGGAACTATGCGCTTCAACGGGGCCTCAAGAAAGCGGTGGTCATTACCGGACAACAGGGTGATACAACCCATAGCGCCCGGACCAACGGTTTTACCGAGACGTTTACAAAGGGCGGCGGCCAGGTTCTCGCCCAGGCTTATGGCCCGGTGGATCTTTCCGGCGCGCTGACCCGGGCGAATGATACCCTTACCGCACATCCTGATGCGGATTGTATCTATGCCACCAACGGCGATGTGGGTACCAGTTGCATTGAGGCGCTTTCCAAGCATCCCGCCATGAAGGCGAGTATCTTTGTAACGGACCTGGACCCTTCGGTCCTGGCGGGTCTTAAAAAAGGAACCGTTGCCGCCGGTAATGGCGCTCATTGGGTAAACGTTGATTTCGCCACGGCCCTTCTGGTCAATTCCCTCCGGGGTAATGATATTAAAGACAACGGACAGTCGCCGCGCCTTGTCGTACCGGTTATGACGCTTCCTTCCAATCTCGTCGACCTTTATGATACCTATTGGATTCAACAACAGCCGTTCTCCCCGGATGAGATGCGTTCATGGGTCGGTCAAAGTGTTACCATTGACACCTTTAAGAAGGCGCTGAACGATTACAATATCCAAAACCGTCTTGATGCAAAAGTCAAGCAGGGACTTCTTAAACAAGCCGACTTGGACGCGGCGTTACGGCGGTAAGTAGCATGTAAAAGAGTGCGGGGGAAAGTCCCCGCACGTTTTCTTTCCCGATCCTGCCGGCATATATACAGGGCATGGTATTCTTGATATGGATTTGGATGGCTGTATGAAATATGTGAATTTAAAGATCAGACAAACCCCGATGGTTGTTACAGGTATAACGGTCGCCGTTATAGTGCTGATCTATGCCGTACTGAATATTGTGACCGGCGGAAAATTTCTTGCCGGGTCCAATATTCTTTTTGTCTTATCTGCTTCCGTTGTAACTACCTTTGTTGTTATTGCCTTCTGTTTTATGATTACCATGGGATTCATGGATCTTTCCCTGGGATCTATTATGATTTTGGCAAGTAACGCCGGGGGAATTCTTGCGGCGAATCTCCATTGGGGTTATTTTGGATTGATTTTCGGTTCCGTTGCCGTTGCGGTTTGCCTGGGATTGTTAAATATCAAGCTGATGCTGATGAGTAAAATTCCATCCTGGGTTTTTGGGCTTGGCATTGCAATGATCTACGAAGCGATTGGCGCGATGTATAATTCATCACAAATAAAAATAGGCAAACAGGTGGTCAGTCTGGATGCTGTTTGCAGAGAATTGGGATCTCCCCCGTGGAATCTTATCGTTCTTGCCGCCGCTCTTTTTGTCGCTTATATTATTTTTAATAGAACGTCAATCGGGTTCGGTCTGCGCGCCGTTGGATCTAACACAACCGTCGCGAGAATGATGGGGATTAATATTGATAAGACGATTATCCTTGCGGCTTTATGCGCCGGTTTCTATGCGGGGTTTGCTTCGGCAATCAATGAAAGTTACGGAAACCGCGTCGGTACCATTACCGGCCTGCAGTCAATCTCGAGTATTTTTACACCCCTGGCGGCATACTTGCTTGCAAAAGCCCTGCAAAATATTTTTAATATCGTTATCGGGGCGGTAATGAGCGCGGTATTAATCACATCGATCTTTAATGTCCTTACGCTGTTGGGGGTTCCCTCGGGAACCTGGCAGGAGGTTGTCATGGGCTGCAGCGTTATAGTCTGCGGCATTTTATCACAACGACGGTTTGAAGGAGTGGTAAAATGACAGAAAATACGGTCCCTGCCGTGATCTTTGCCGCTGAACACATCAAAAAATATTTTGGGCCTACTCACGCGAATGAGGATGTCGAGATCACGATTCATGGCGGTGAAATTCGCGGCCTGATAGGAGAAAACGGTTCGGGCAAATCAACGCTTATTTCGATAATTGCCGGTATTGCTTTTCCTGATACGGGTTCGATGATAATGAACGGCGCGCCTTATGTGCCGGAAACGCCGCTGGACGCGGGAAGAAACAAAATAGGTACCGTCGTTCAGGAACTTGGCCTTGTTGACGGCCTTCCCGCCGGAGTAAATATATTTCTGGGCAGAACGGAACAGTTCACGAAACTGGGTGTCATGGATATGAAGCGGCTTTATACGGAGGCTTCCGATCTTTTTGAAAAATGGGGTTTCAGTAATTTTCCCGTCAGAAGAATGACGGGAATGCTCTCTATCGAAGAAAAAAAGATTGTCGAATTGATCCGGGCGCTTTCAATAGATCCGAATCTGTTGATTTTGGATGAAATAACGCAGGTGCTTTCATTAAATTACCGGCGTATTCTTATTGATATTATCAATAAGATTAAAGCTGCCGGGAAATCGGTTTTGATGGTTACCCACGATGTTGAAGAAATGGTTGAGCTTTGCGACAGTATTACGATAATGCGGGATGGTAAGGTCGTCGCCGAACGGCAGAGCAGCGAAACATCGCCGGATGAAGTAAAACGCCTCATGGTAGGCCGTGAACTGAGCGGCTCATATTACCGTAGCGACGCGGAGGATCAATTTGAAGAGACGGTCGTTCTTGAAGCCGAACATCTTGATTCCGTTTTTTTTCATGATGTCGGCTTCAAGCTGCATAAACGGGAGATACTTGGTTTCTGCGGCCTGTCAGACGCCGGCATCCATGAACTTGCGGAATCACTCTTTGGCGTGCGTAAGATGAGAAGCGGGACTGTTCGTGTCATGAACACGGCCGCGGTTATAAGAACGCCCATCGAGGCGATGAAGGCAAAAGTCGGTTATGTTCCGAAAGACCGGGACAAACAGGCGCTTATGGTTGCCGATACGATACTGAATAATGTCTGCCTGCCCGCGGTTGAATTAACGAAAGGAAAACTGGGATTTCTGAATCCCACCGTTCAACGCGAAGTGAGTAAGAAGGTCATTGAAAAATTCGATGTCAAAACAACCGGATCCGCGCAAATCATGAGCGGCTTGTCCGGCGGCAACAGGCAGAAAGTGAACCTTGGGCGCTGGCTTATCCAGGATAAAGAGATTTTGTTTCTTGATTGTCCGACCCGGGGCGTAGATGTCGGTATTAAATCATATATCTACATGGAGATGCTAAAAGCGAAGGAGCAGGGCATTTCCATCATCGTATTTTCCGATGAGTTGTCTGAATTAATAGGCATGTGTGATACGCTTGTCGTTATGAAAAGCGGCCAAATCAAGAAAACCATGAGACGGAGCGATGGTTTTACCGAAGAAGCAATTGTTGAGGCGATGCTATGAAGAAAATAAATAACTACTGGGATTTAATCTCAAAACTATTCCCCTTTATCGGGCTGGTGTTGATTATTATTGTTTTTACAATACTGTCGCCGAACAGGCTTTGGCGGATCAACAATATCCGCGGCGTCATAAACATGACGATACCGATGGCGATAGGGGCTATGGGTATGGTTTTTGTCGCGTCTCAGGGAAGTACCGATTTAACCCAAGGATCGCTTCTGGCCCTCTGCGCTTCTTTTGCGGGTCTTGTCAGCACCCAGGCGGGAGCATGGGTATTCGTCCCGCTGGCGCTATTGACCGGACTTGCGGTCGGTATTTTTAACGGGGCCGTTTTGGCCTACCTCAAGGTGCCGTCGCTGATGCTTACGTTGGCAATGCTTATAGCGCTGAGGTCGATAGTTCTGTACATCACCAATAGCCAGGCGGTGTTCCTCGATCCCGCTATCATTGCCCTGGATGATGTAAAGATTAAATATCCGGTGTTTATTCTGCTTTTCATTGTCATGTGGTATCTTTTTGACTATACAAAGGCGGGATTTTTTTCACGATGCATCGGTGAGAATCAAACGGTCGGGCAATTCGCCGGTATCCCCGTAAAGAAATATAAAATACTCGCTTTCGCGCTTTCCGGTTTAATGTCCGCCGTTGTCGGAATTTTCGCCGTAGGAAGCATAGGCGGGGTTGCTGCTACCATGGGGAATTTCTTTGAGCTTCAGGTAATGACGGCGATGTTTGTCGGCGGCATTCCGGTCCATGGCGGAGCGTCCAGCAAATTTTACAAGATCATCGTCGGTTCTTTAATGCTTGCTTTCTTGCGGAACGGCCTTGCCATCACCAGAGTCCCCACTGAAATTTCAGAACTGATTCAGGGCATCATGCTGCTGACGGTGGTGTTTATGGGGCTTTATGTAAACGAAAAATTCACCGGGTGGCAGGCCTCAGCGGATATAACCGATGTCAAGCGGAAAGATAAAATCCGGTTGAACCATTCGAAGATATAAAAGATTTTCGAGGAAGATACAAATTTTTAAGGAGAATCGTAATGAAAGCAACAAAGGAATTTCGTTTATCCTTTACGGAAGAAGCTCGGAAAATCGTTTCCCAAATGTCTCTGGAGGAAAAAATTTACCTTATGAGCGGCAGATCCTCTCTGGAGGATAATGCCGAGGCATTTAACCGTCCCAGCGCCGATAATCACTACAATGTCTATCCTTATCCCGCGGGAGGAAATGAAAGGCTGGGGGTGCCGGAGATGCGTTTTTGTGACGGCCCCCGGGGGGTTGTCTGTGAGAAAAGCACCTGTTTTCCCGTCACCATGGCCCGGGGCGCCACCTTTGATCCGGAGCTTGAAGAAGAAATCGGGAAGGTAATCGGCCGGGAAATTCGCGCCTATGGCGGCAATTACTATGGGGGCGTTTGTATCAACCTCCCTTATAATCCCGGCTGGGGACGCAGCCAGGAGACCTACGGGGAAGACGATTTTCATTTAAGCGTCATGGGTATCGGACTCCTGAAGGGCATCCAATATCAGAACGTTATTGCCTGTATCAAACATTATGCCTTTAACAGCATGGAAAACGGCCGGTTTGTGGTCAGCGTGACGGCGAATAAACGGACCGAGCGCGAAGTGTATCTTCGCCATTTCGAAGAATGTATTAAGGCGGGCGCCGCTTCGGTAATGAGTTCCTACAACAAATACCAGGGCGTCTACAACGGCATGAACAAATATCTTTTGACCGATGTTCTTAAAACGGAATGGGACTTCGACGGCTTTGTCAGTTCCGATTTTATGTGGGGAACCAGGGACACGGTCAGAGCCGCCAATGCCGGCCTTGATATCGAAATGTGCGATACCCACTTTTACGGCGAAAGCCTTGTTCAGGCCGTCAAGGAAGGCAACGTCAGCGAAGATGTCATTAACGATGCCGCCCTTCGTATTGTCCGTACCCTCCTTGCCTTTTCTCAAGCGCCGGACCCTGAAGAGTATCCCCGCAAGCTTATCGGGAGCTTGGCCCATGTGGAACTGGCAAAAAAAGCCGCCCGTAAGGCCATGACCCTGATCAAAAACGATAAAGACGTGCTGCCCTTCTCCAAGGAAAAAACCAAAACGGTGGCGGTACTGGGGCTGCTGGGCAATGTGGAAAATATCGGTGACCACGGTTCAAGCCGGGTATTCCCGCATTATGTCGTAACTCCCGTTGCCGGCGTAAGCAAACTGTTACCGGAAGCGGAAGTAATATACTACAATGGAGCGGATACCGCAAAGGCCCGGAAAATCGCCGGTGAAGCCGATGCGGTGATTATCGTTGCCGGATACAATCATGATGATGAAGGAGAATATATATCCGCCTCCACACAATTTAAACGGGATATGGGCGGTGACAGAAAGGAATCCCTTGGCCTTCACAAGAACGAAATCGAACTGATTAAATCCGTTGCGCCGGTGAATCCGAAAACCGCGGTTGTCCTTATCGGCGGCAACATGATTATGATCGATGAATGGAAGGACAAGACCCCGGCGATCCTCATGGCCTATTATCCCGGCCAGGAAGGAGGAACGGTTATTGCCGAAACCCTCTTTGGGGATAATAATCCGGGCGGCAAACTGCCCTTCGTCATTGTCAAGAAAGAAAGCGATCTTCCCCGGGTAGATTGGCTCGCGGAGGAACAGATATACAACTACTACCATGGTTTCCAAAAACTGGACAAAGAAGGGATCGAGCCGTCCGTACCCTATGGGTTCGGCCTCTCCTATACGCGTTTTGAATATTCCGGCGCCTCTTTCGAGGTTAAGGGGGATACTGTTATCGCCAAGGTTACGGTAAAAAATTCCGGCAGCAGAGAGGGCGATGAAGTGGCGCAGTTCTATGTCGGGTTCTCCAAATCCGGGATTGACCGGCCGGTTAAATCCCTGCGGGGATTTAAAAGACTCACCCTCAAAGCCGGTGAGTCAAAACCCGTGGAGATTTCCTGTCCCTTGAGCAAACTGACCTGGTGGAACGAAAACAAGTGGGAGCTTGAAAAGATACCGTATGAAGCTTACATCGGTTCCAGCAGCGCTGAAAAGGATCTCCTGAAGGGAAGCTTTACGGTTGTCTAGGTTGTAAAGCATCCCCGGATCACGTTCTAAGGTTGACCCGCAAGATTGAGGGGGAGATGCGGGCCGCTACCCGAAGCATGCGTGGCCCGCAGACCCCCGCGGAGGGAGCAGCGAGGAGTGAGGATCGAATCAGTGGGCGCCTTACTTCTTTCTGCTTACCGCTTTCTTTGCCGTTTCCACCAGATGTTCCGAACTGAGTCCGTAGCGCGTTAAGAGCTCTTCCGCCGGACCGGAGCGGCCAAATTCATCGTTGACCCCCACGCGAATGACCGGAACCGGATACTCGGCGCAGACAAGTTCGCAGACCGCGGATCCCAGGCCTCCCACGACGCTGTGTTCCTCGGCGGTAACAAGGACGCCGGTTTCGGCGGCGGCTTTGAGGATAAGGTCCTTATCGAGGGGTTTTATGGTATGAATATCAATGACCCGCGGATGGATCCCTTCCTTTTCCAACAGATCGGCGGCGCCGAGGGCTTTCTGAACCATAAGGCCCGTAGCGACGATGGTGAGGTCGCCGCCGTCCCGCAGGGTAACGCCTTTCCCCAAGGTGAAGGAATAGCCCGGTATAGCGTCCGTAACCGTATCCACGGCAATCCGGCCGGTACGCATAAAACAGGGGCCCTCATAGTCAATGATGGCCTTGACCGCTTCCCGGGTTTCATGGGCATCGCACGGGGCCAGGACCACCATGCCGGGTACGGTACGCATGAGGCTGAGATCCTCGATACACTGATGGGTCGCCCCGTCTTCTCCCACCGTAAGCCCCGCATGGCTTCCGATGATCTTTACGTTTAAGTGAGGATAGGCAACTGAATTTCGGATCTGATCGTAACCCCGGCCGGCGGTGAACATGGCAAAGGAATGACAAAAGGCGATTTTCCCGGTCGTCGCGAATCCCGCGGCCATATCGATCATATTCGCTTCGGCGATACCCACGTTAAAAAAACGATCCGGGTATTTTTGAGCGAAAACCTCGCTCATCGTACAGGACGCGAGGTCCGCATCTAAGGCTACCATGAGGGGATTTTCCCCGAATTCACCAAGCGCGTTTCCGTAAGCAACTCTGGTGGAAATCTTTTCGCCCATCTCTTATCCCTCCAGTTCTTTAATCTGCGCGTTTAATTCATTATAGGCGCTTGTATATTCTTCAGCAGTAGGCCGGCCGCCATGCCATTTTACCTCGTTCTCAAAGAAAGAGACCCCCCGGCCCTTAATTGTCCGGGCGATAATCGCCGTGGGCTTTCCCTTGACCTTTTCCGCCTCGTCCAGGGCCGCTGATATTTCGGCCACCTCATGTCCGTTAATTCCGGTAACATGCCAGCCGAAGGCCTTGAATTTGTCCTCCAGGGGATAAATGGACATAATTTCATCCACCGATCCATCCAACTGGAGGCGGTTATTATCAACAAAGAGGCAGAGGTTGTCGATTTTAAAATGGGCCGCGGCCATAGCGGCTTCCCAATTCTGGCCTTCCTGAATTTCCCCGTCTCCGACAACGGTATAAACCCGGTAATCCAGCTTATCCAGCCGGGCGGCCAGGGCTATCCCCGCGGAAACCGAAAGCCCCTGCCCCAGAGACCCGGCGGACATATCAACCCCCGGCACCTGTTTCATCTCGATATGGCCCGAAAGATAACTGTCGATGCGCCGGAAGGTTTTGAGGTCTTCCACCGGAAAAAATCCCCGCAGGGCCAGGGCCGCGTAAACCGCGGGGGTGCAATGCCCCTTGGAGAGGACAAACCGGTCCCGGTCAGGTTTTCGAGGCTTGTGGGGATCGATCCGCAGCCGGTCAAAATACAATACCGCCAGGATCTCCGCGATTGAAAAGGAGCCGCCTATATGCCCGGAATCGGCGGCTTGTACCGCTTCCAGGCCGCGCTTCCGTATTTGAGCCGCCCAAAGCTGTAATTGGCGTTTTTTATGTGGTTCCATCTCACCTCTCCTCTATCCCTTCTTGGTGTTCTCTCGTTTCTTTCGATACATATCAACATATA
>JAITRV010000329.1 GCA_031288215.1 Spirochaetaceae bacterium
GTGGCAGGGAAATACCCCGGGCGACCCCTTTTGAGCAGAGGAACCAGTTATGCCGTAGGCATCAAGAGCAACGTCGCGAACAGGGGGCGGCCGGGGTATTTCCCTGACAGGACCCCCCCGCAGATCTCTCTTGTGCCGGCCCATGCCGGCCCGTGCCGCGAGGACCAGCCCCCCGGGTATCCCCCGTCCTGCCGGCATGGGCCGAGGCTGCTAGAGAATTTGTTCGTCGATGGCCTGACCGCCGGGCACCATGGGAAGGACCTTTTCGTCCTGATCGATCTGGGCGTCGATCAGGGCCGTGTTCCCGGCGGCGATGTCCGCCAGGGCCCGGTTCAGGGCCTCCGTGAAGGCCGGCTCATCGGCGGCCCGGTAGCCCGAAAACCCGTAGGCCTCGGCGAGCTTGACAAAGTCCGGGGGCCGTTCCAGGGTGGTCTCCGCATAGTGTTCTTCGTAAAAGAGGGTCTGCCATTGCCGGACCATCCCCAGGGTACGGTTGTTGAAGATCAGGATGAGCAGGGGAATCCCGTAGGCGGCGAGGGTCCCCATCTCGGAGCAGTTCATCCTGAAGGAACCGTCCCCGGTAAAGAGGGCCACCGGCCGTTTGGGGTTGGCGATCTTCGCCCCCAGGGCCGCCCCCAGGCCGAAGCCCATGGTCCCCAGCCCCCCGGAACTCAGGAAGCTCCGGGGCTTGGAGAAGGGGTAAAACTGGGCGGTCCAGATCTGGTGCTGCCCCACATCGGTGGCCACCAGGGCGTCATGCCCCAGGGCCCGGGCGGTCTCTTCGATGATGAACCGGGGGTGAAGGCTGGTTTTCCGGTGATGGGCCGCGGGGGTCCGGGCTTTCCACTTTTCGATCTCCCCGTTCCATTCGGTTTCCGTCCGCTCCGGAAGCTTTTGCAGGATCTTCCCGATAATTTCCTTGATATCCCCCACCACCGAGACCGCCGCGGCGATGTTCTTGTTGATCTCCGCGGGGTCAATGTCCAGGTGCAGGACCTTGGCGGCAGCGGCGAATTGATCCGCCCGGCTCACCACCCGGTCGGAAAAACGGGCGCCCACGGCCACCAGGAGATCCGCCTTTTGCACCGCCTTGTTGGAGGCCACGGTGCCGTGCATCCCGATAAGCCCCATACAGAGCCGGTGTTCCCGGGGAAAGGCCCCGATCCCCATGAGGCTTAAGGAAACCGGGGCGTTGATCCGCTCCGCCAGCAGGGCGAGTTCCGTGGAGGCCCCGGCGATGTTGACCCCCCCGCCGGCGTAGAGCACCGGCCGCTTGGCGGCGCAGAGTACGGCCACCGCCCGGTCGATATCCTCCTCCGTGAAGGTCGGGGCCCCGAACCGTTCCGCCAGCCGCCGGGCCCTCGGCCCCGGGAGGGCTTCTTTCGGAGCAAGCGGCGGGCAGGCGGCCTCATCTGAAACCCGGGGGCCCGTGATGTCCTTGGGGATGTCGATGAGGACCGGGCCGGGGCGGCCCGAGCGGGCGACGATGAAGGCCTCCCGGACCACTTCGGCCAGGTCTTCCAGGTCCTTGACGATCCAGTTGTGTTTCACCACGGGCATGGTGACCCCGGCGATGTCCACCTCCTGAAAGCTGTCCTTCCCCAGGAGGTGGAGGGCGACGTTCCCGGTGATCGCCACCAGGGGGGAAGAGTCCATATAGGCGGTGGCGATCCCCGTCACGAGGTTGGTGGCCCCGGGGCCGGAAGTGGCGATACACACCCCCACCTTCCCGGTGGAGCGGGCGTAGCCGTCGGCGGCGTGGGCCGCGTGCTGTTCGTGGCTTACCAGGATGTGCCGGATCCGGTCCCGGTGCTGGTACAGTTCGTCGTAGAGGTTCAGGACCGAGCCTCCGGGGTATCCGAACACCGTGTCCACCCCTTCCGCGATGAGGGCCTCAATCAAAATGCGGGCGCCTGTGTAGTGCATACGTGCCTCCATAAAAACTCACGAAAAATTCACGGGTGAAACACCGCTCCCCGGGCGGCGGAACTCACCTGCCGGGCGTAACGGGCCAGGTAGCCGGAATTCACCTTGGGGGGCAGGCTCTTCCAGGCGGCTTTCCGCCGGGCCAGTTCATCCTCCCCCAGCCGGACATCGATGCGCCGGCCCGGAATATCGATGTTGATAAGGTCTCCCTCCTGGAGCAGGCCGATGGGCCCCCCCTCGGCGGCTTCCGGGGAGACATGGCCGATGGCGGCCCCCTTGGTGGCCCCGGAGAAACGGCCGTCGGTGATCAGGGCCACCTTGTCGTCCAGGCCCATCCCCGCCAGGGCGCCGGTGGGGCCCAGCATCTCCTTCATTCCCGGCCCGCCCCGGGGCCCCTCGTAGCGGATCACGATCACGTCGCCGCTCCGTATCCGGCCCCCCATGATCGCGTCAAAGGCCGCCTCCTCGGAATCGAACACCCGGGCGGGGCCTTCATGGGTGAGCATCGAGGGGGCCACGGCGCTCTGTTTGACCACGCAGCCATCGGGGGCGAGATTGCCCCGGAGCGCCGCCAGCCCCCCGGTGGCCGAATAGGGGTCCGTTATGGGCCGGATGATCCGCTCGTCCCGGTTTTTCACCCCCCGGTAAGCGTCTTCCAGGACGCCGTAGACGGTCCGGGCGGAACCGTCGATGAGGCCCTTCCCGGCCAGTTCGGAGAACACCGCGGGAATGCCCCCGGCGGCGTGGAGGTCTTCAATGGCGGCGGTGCCCGCCGGGGCGAGCTTGCAGAGGTTAGGGGTCACGGCGCTGACCCGGTTGAGCAGGTCCAGGTCCAGGCTGAAACCCGCTTCGTGGGCAATGGCGGGGAGGTGCAGGGCGGTATTGGTAGAACAGCCCAGGGCCATATCCAGCGCCAGGGCGTTCATGAAGGCCCCCCCGGTCAGAATGGACCGGGGCCGGATATCCTTGGCGAGGACCTGTAGAATCAGCATCCCGGTACGTTTGGCAAGGCGCAGGCGTTCCGCCATCACCGCGGGAATGGTGCCGTTCCCCGGCAGGGCCATCCCCAGGGCCTCGGTCACGCAGTTCATCGAGTTGGCGGTGAACATCCCCGCGCAGGAACCGCAGCCCGGACAGGCCTCGTCCTCCAGAGCCGCCAATTCCGCCTCATCCATCTTCCCCGCGGCCACCGCGCCCACCGCCTCGAACATGGCCGTCAAGGTCAGGGGATCGCCGTGGAGGGCGCCCTTCCGGCGGCCCGCCAGCATGGGCCCCCCGCTCACAAACACCGCGGGCAGGTCAAGCCGCGCCGCGGCCATGAGCATCCCCGGCACGATCTTGTCGCAGTTGGGAATACACACAAGCGCGTCAAAGCCGTGGGCCATGACCATACATTCAATGGAATCGGCGATCAGCTCCCGGGTCACCAGGGAATAGCGCATCCCCTCGTGGCCCATGGCGATCCCGTCGCAGACCCCGATCACCGGGAACTGCACCGGCACCCCCCCGGCGAGGCGCACCCCGTCGGCGGCAGCCTTGGCGACCGTATCCAGGTGGATATGCCCCGGAACGATCTCGCTCTTGGCCACCGCAATACCGATGAGGGGCCGCGCAAACTCCTCGTCAATGAACCCCAACGCCTTAAAGAGGGACCGGTGCGGCGCACGGGCCGCCCCCTTGTTCACGGAATCACTTCTCATTCTGCTCTCCTTCGGACCTTCGTCCGCCTTGTCATCTCTCTTCTCTCGTTCGTTCGTTCGTTCGTATATCAAGAAGGGGGGGGCTGTTTCCTCACCTGGTCCCGAAACCGGGGCCGCTTCCGTGCCCCCCCCTGGCTCCGGACGGCCCCTATGAGGTGCCAGGCACCTTTTTTAGGGGCCGTCTTCCGCCACCCCCCAGTCTTCCGCCTGGTGCCAGGCACCGTTTTTGGTCAGCTTACCCCCGCGGCTCCTGTTCCTCCAGGGCCTTCACCACCGCCGCGCCCATGGCCCGGGTCCCCAGGATCGTTTCCGTTCCCGGCGGGGCGCCCCGGCCGGCAATGTCCGCCGTCCGCAGGCCCGCGTCCAGCACGGCGCCGACCGCCCCTTCGATGGCGGCGGCCTCCTTTTCCAGGGAAAAGGAGTAGCGGAGCATCATCGCCGCCGAGAGGATCGCCGCCAGGGGATTGGCTCTGTCCTTCCCGGCAATATCCGGGGCGGAACCGTGGATGGGCTCGTAGATCCCCCGCCGCCCCTTCCGGTCCGCCGCGGCGGCATCTCCCAGGCTGGCGGAGGCAAGCATCCCGATGGAGCCGGTGAGGACCGAGGCCTCGTCGGAGAGGATGTCCCCGAAGACGTTGGAGGTGGCGATCACGTCGAACTGCCCCGGCGCGCGGATCAACTGCATGGCGCAGTTATCCACGTACAGGTAGGACGTTTCGATTTCAGGGTATTCCCCGCGGATGGCCTGGGCAACTTCCCGCCAGAGCCGGGAGGATTCGAGGACGTTGGCCTTATCCACGAGGCAGAGTTTTTTCCGGCGGACCGCCGCGGCGGCGTAGGCGACCCGGAGGAGGCGCTCTATTTCCGGCCGGGAATAGCGTTCCGTGTCAAAGGCGCTCTCCCCGTCGGCGCTCCTGCCCCGTTCCCCGAAGTAGATTCCCCCGGTCAGTTCCCGGACGATGAGGAGGTCGAAGCCGATTTTCCCCTGGGGATTCCCCGCGGAGAGGACCTCGTCCTTCAGGGGGCAGGCGGCCCGGAGCTGGGGGAGGAGGACCGCGGGCCGCAGGTTGGCGTAGACCTCAAGGCCCGCCCGGAGGCCCAGCAGGGCCCGCTCCGGCCGGAGTTCCCCCGGCAGGGTGTCCCACCGGGGCCCCCCCACAGCCCCCAGGAGCAGGGCGTCGCATTGCCTGGCCGCTTCCAGGGTTTCCTTGGGCAGGGGTTCCCCGGTATGATCGATGGCGCAGCCCCCGGCTTCCAATTCCACATAGTTAAACACATGACCGAAGCGGTCTCCCGCCGCGTCCAGGACTTCCGTCGCCTGGGCAATCACATCCGGACCAATCCCGTCTCCCGGGACCAGGGCA